>JAQUJJ010000117.1 GCA_028681035.1 Candidatus Cloacimonadota bacterium | reverse complement strand
CATCCAAACCCTTATGAAATCAATGAACTTGAAGCAGTGGGAGTTTGCGGAAAAATTTGGAGTTTCTAAGAACTCAGTGATCAGATACAAGACCAACGAGCGTCTTCCCGACCCCGATTTTCTCCTCAAAATGGCAGATGAAAAGGTAAACATCAACTGGGTTTTGAAGGGTGAAGGTCCGATGATGATCCCGGGTCCCTGGGAGCAAGATACTGCCATCAGACGTAACCAGCGATATCAGATCGTGGGTGGTAGACAGCTATTAATTGATGAATTTGGAGATACTTACATTCGCTCCGCAGTTTTCCCAATCTTGGCGGAAATTTCCGCCGGACCCCCTATGGAAGCAGTCGATGATCGTGATTCACGTAAACAGATTGAAATACCAGATAGTTACATCCCCAGAGGTGCATCCAACTACATGGCCTTCTTGGTTAATGGTGATAGCATGGCTCCGCAGATCAAGAATGCGGATATAGTCTTGATCTACAAGACGATAGACTGGGATACTGCCAATGGTAAGATCTGTGCTGTGCGGGTGGATGGAGGCATCACTCTTAAGCAGGTGAAGTTAGATCACAAAAGGGCTGCACTGGTACTCGACCCTCTCAATTCAGACTTTAATTCTCTTATATTGGACGGAGATCAGACCAGTGACGTTTTTCTGATCGGCACACTCGCTGTCCACCTGCAGCTTTGCTGAAATGCGATAAACTGTTGTAATACAGGAATATCCGAAACCAGTCCAAAATCAGCGCATATTTGCAGAAACGGTGATCAAAAAAGTCCAAAAAAGTCCAAACGTCGCTGTGACACAGTCTAAATCCAGTCCGCTATAACTTGCCACCAATCAAAGCTTTATCCCCACTTGTCACACCGACGCCCATTTGCAGTTTGGGGTGACTCTTTACAGGAGTAAAATTGATTGAATAGGAACACGGATTGGACGGATTTAACGGATTAACACGGATATTAGAACAAGGAGTACATACTATAATCGATGAAATAGCAAAGCAACTGTTAGAATATTACAGGTTTGTCTAAAGAAGAATCCGTGCAAATCCGTTAAATCCGTCCAATCCGTGTTCCTATTTATTTATGGGGGTATGCCTGGTTTATATCTTTCTTACTTAAGGATAACAAATCTATATGGCTTATCCGTAGTACCTGATAATCTTAGGTAGTATATCCCGCTTGATAGCTCTGTTGAGAGTTTAAAAGCAATGCGATTCGTTCCCTCAATAATAGTCGGAAGCGTTATATCCTGCACCTTCTGTCCTTTCAAGTTATACACTTCCAGGGTGCTGTCAAACGTTGTTTTATCGCTCATAATCTCCAGCTCTGCGCTGTTTACCATAGGGTTAGGATAGCAGGAAGCAATGCGCACCGGACTTGGCACGGCAAGAAGATCACTATTACTGACACTGGACACTTTTATGGTTACGGTGTGTGTGTTACTTGGCAGCAGATTCACCCGTACATAGCAAACGTTGAATATGCCAGAGCGGTCAATCTGTTCCAACACGCCGCCTGTTACGGTGTAGCTTGCGTTTCCGAAGGGCATGTTGAACTTAATTAGTGTATTCTCGAAACCCATAGATTGGTTATTAACTATTATTGCGCTAACTGTATCTGCCACAGCGTAGTTGGATGGAGAATAGCTTACTGAGATATTGTTTCCAGTTGCGCCGGCGTATATGGTGTTAAGCGGAGTTAACTGGTCGTTATTAACCCGAATTAAACGATAAGATCTGCTGCCATTGCAGGTGCATTTGGTGCCCAGATCATAGGGATAACTATAGATAGAGCCGCTATTGCTGTGGATGTGCCCCCACAGTGCCATATCTATCCCCAAATTGCCAAGGTCTAGCTGAGTCTGGAAATCATAGTGGTGAAACAGTACTTTAGTGTAATCTGGAAAAGCATTCACGGTATTACTAAGCCATGTCATCTGCTGGTTGGTGAAGCTATCGCTGCCATAGATATTGGTGCGCCAATTCTCGTAGTTATTATATGCTTCCAAGCCAATAAACACGGTGTTTCCATAGGTAAAATAGTAATCTTGCGTATGATAAAGCCAGCTCGTACTGGCATTATCCAGCCATTTCCAGCCAAAGTATTTCCACCAATTACGGCGTGAGCTACCTGCGGGAGGAGGTGTGGAGTTCCAGCCGCCAATATCGTGATTGCCAGATACAACATAAACGGGCACTTCCATTTCGGATAATTCACGCTGCGCCCAGCCATAGGAGTATTGCCCGGCAAAGCCTTCCAACTCTCCTTCATCAATCAAATCTCCAGTTATCAAAACAAATTCCGGACGAATAAGATTGATATCATCCATCACTGCCCTATAATCTATCACTGAGGTGGAATCTGTATCATAACCCGCATTGGGATACCTGATCGTGGTGGGCATATGTAGGTCTGTTATTTGCGCAAAGTAATAGCTGCTTTTGCGGGAAGGAAGAACCTGCACGGCGTTCTGGCTGATATCGTGAATCCCTCCATTGGCATTCACTTCCAGATCGTATAACTCAAACACCGACACTTGAGGAACGCTAACTTGCAATTCCCATCGGTTTGGCGATGTTTGCCAAGTACTATTCGTTATCGGCATGTTAATTCTTTTACTGCCCTGTAGCAGCCAAGCTTCAAAACCGGTAGTGGTAGATGGTGCCACACAGGTGATTGCCATCGTCTCTCCGGGTATCTGGATGGCAGGGATGTTCAGAATGGGTCTTTGGATAACTGTTAAAGTATCGCCCGGTGTGTTGTAATTGGAGTTCACGGTTACGCTGCCATTTATCAAGTTTGTAACGGCATCAGCACCGAACAACACATTACTGAAGTTAAGCTCCGAATTACCAGTATTATTTGCCATGAAATTCAGATTTAATAATACACCTTGTCCACTTAGCGTGGAAGAGCTATCATAGCTGATGCCGAGCGAACCGGTATTTTGGTTCACATTCACAGTTCCAGTTTGGGACAAGGTTCCGCTACTATCCACAGATTGATATGATAGCACCGTGGGATTATAGCTAAGCGTAAGCTGATAACTCTGATAGTTATTGGCAGCATCAATCCCAATTGCGTTTAAAGGCAGCATAACGGGGCTGTGGACGCCAACCGTTACATTGGGCAGGGTGAGAGTAAGGTTCGAGCCTCCAATAAACATATCCCCTAAGGAACGGGGATTTAGCCCATAGAGAGAATAAGTGTAATCCACCACTCCTATAATCTCAGTAAAGGACGCTCCGATTGCAATATTAGACCAGGTGTGCCCCAGAGTAAAGAACTGGTTATCTATCTGGCAGTTTCCGCTGCCATCAGTTACACTAAACTCTTGGTAGTTGCTGGGGGCAGATACCACGTTGGCATTCTGGATTTTCACCAACACGCTTTCCCACTGCTCTGCCTGAGTGCTGTTGCTGAGAGTATTAGTACTTATCAGCGAAGGCTCTGGCACGATATTGTTTTGGCTGATAAGCTGATAGGCAGTAACAGAAGTTATCTCCGTGAAGTTGTAATATTCAGTTACAGTACCCGTTACTTGCACCAGATCACCCTGCGTAGGTTGATACGCTTGGTTGTAAACAAACAAGCCGCTCCAAGCTCCGCCCTCTGGGTCTGTAATGAAGAATCCGTAATTATTTGCCCCTGTGCCAGAATAGAACCGTCCACCCACAACGATGCCTTGCACGGTAACAATTTGGGTGGCATAAGGAGAAATACCATCGCTAGAAGTGGTATATTGGATATCATAACAGCTAACCACGGGCTGTGCATACAAGCCAATAGCGGCAAACAGGGCAATTAGGGTTATAAGTAGCAGCTTTTTCATTGTTTATCTCATTCTTATAGTTTACTAGCAGTTTCCTTGCTTATCCGATGGCGAGCCGATCGGGATCCGATCGGGATCTCATCGGGTTGAATCACGATCAAACCCCCTTCAATCCGTGTTCTATCCAGGTTCGGATATGCAAGGGCGGGCTAAGTGATTTTGGGTCTTACATTTGTGCCAAAATGGCTTTTACAGTGTTGGCAGGAATGGCAAAACCAATCCCCACATTACCACCGTTTTCGGAAAAAATAAAGGTGTTTATGCCAATTACTTCGCCGTTTATATTCGCCAGAGGACCGCCGCTGTTGCCGGGATTAACGGCTGCATCAGTCTGAATCATGTTTTGATAAACGTGTTTATCGGCGCGGGGTGCAAAAGAACGATTTAAGGCGGAGATTACCCCCACCGAGACACTGGGCTTGGAATCGTTCATCAGGAAGCCATAGGGATTACCCAAGGCAATAGACCACTCGCCAATAATAAGATCGCTGGAATTACCCAATTTGGCATAGGGAAGCTTGTTTCCGCTAATCTTAATCTTAGCAATATCGTGGGTTTGGTCTATCCCGATGATACCCGCATCAAACTCACGTTTATCGGGCAACACAACTTTAATTCTAGAGGCTCCGCTTACCACATGGGCATTGGTTACAATGTAGCCGGAAGGATCGTAGATTACTCCGCTGCCAATGGATTGCACCTGTCTTTGCATAGGGGTGGTGCCAAAGAAATCGAAGAAACCAAAACCAAAGGGATTAGCGGCTCTCACAATTTCTGTTTTCATCACGTTCACGCTTACCACGGCGGGTTCCACCATGCTGGCGGCTCTGGTAATGGAATTTTCACGCGATACCATATCTGCCTTTTTGCTTGGCGATTGGTTCTCGGTAAACATGTCTTTTATATTGGTAGGTCTGTCACTAAAGTGATTAATCAGGACTAATGTTATGCCGGTGTTAAGCAGAATAAGGAGTACTAATCCAAAGCATCCGAATTTCATAATATCACCTCATTATATGAACTTCTTGATGGCAAATTCTATAGTAGAAACGCTAACCTTGGTTTCAAAGCATGGACCATTGGGTCGCTCATTAAGCACCGCATACACAGGGAAACGCCAGCTATCACGTACACCCTCGGTAAGGTCACGATGACAAGCAACAGCGATAACCACATCAGGACGGCTATCCAAAATAAGCTTGCGAGCCAACGAGCCACCAGTTGCCACCGCAGCACGTACTTTGTATTTATTCATGATGCCTTTGATTTTAGCAATGTCGCAGGCACCGCACTCGGCACATTCAACAATATCGCTAGTGATGCGAATCTTGCAATCGGATTTCTGTAAGCAGTGAGGGAGCAATACAAGGATGTTCTTGCTGTGTATGCCCGAAAAATTGCTGAGGATAATCTCGTTGTTAAAGTTTAGAAAAGATTCCTGCAAGGTGCTTTTCTTTTCCAAAAATACCTTTCCCAGCCACTTGGCAAGATAGAAATAGATATGGAACAACATCCAAGTGGTGTATAACCTTAAGCCTTGTGGTTTGATTTTTTGATGGGTGCTCATCAATATCAATATCCAAGTGCTTACCAATATCGTTAGTACTATAAACAAAAGAGTGTATAATAAAGTCTCCAAGGGAGATAATCCCAAACTATGGTAGTTACTTAAAGCCAGAGAAAAGAAAACCACGTTTAGTATAATCAGCGATAAGCTTACTAGCATGGGGAATTTAATTACGGCAAGATAATGTTCTTTCATTTTTGTCACATCCAAAGTTCTTCATCGGTATTCAGACGGGCACCGTTGGCAAATGCAGCGGCATCCATAATCTTCTTACCTTCTGCCTGCACTTGGCGGATAAGCAGTTGCCTATCCTTGCAGTTGACGGTAAAACCGATGTTTTTAATGATTTTGGCAATATTGCCGCAAAGCCCTTCCGGTGTTTGGTCGATTGGCTCTGCCTGAAGAATTTTGAGCTTGGTTTTACGGAAATAACACCAAGCTCCGGGATGGTAAGAAAAAGCTCTTATTTTGTTATTTACAGTTTCGGCTGGTAAGTTCCAAGATATTTGGCATAAAGAGCTATCTATCTTGGGACACCAACTCGCTTGCGCCTGCACTTGGGCTACCTCTAATGCTTTAATATTATCCAGCTCTTGCAACAGCTCTAACAGCATGGTTGCCGCCTGCTCTGCCAATCTATCATGCAAACTGCTGTAATTCTCGTTTGGTTTTATATCCAAGCTTTGCTGGTTGATGATGGGTCCCGCATCGAGAGCGGCTATCAGGCGGTAGATAGTAGTTCCGGTAACTGTTTCGCCATTTAGTAACGCACTTTGTATGGGACTGGCACCACGATATTTGGGTAACAGTGAGGGATGGAGATTGATGGATTTGTATCGTGCAACGCGGCGCAATTCCTTGCCGATATAGCCGCCGTATGAGGCAGTGATAATAATATCCGGCTTGGAAGAGGCAATAAGACTGTAGCAGCTATCATCGTTGATGTTATCCGGGGTCAGTAAGTTAAGCTCATGGGCAATGGCGTATGAAGATATGGGTGTGGGAACGCTTTTCAGGTTTCTTCCTGCGGGTTTATCTGGTTGGCTAATCACCACCTGTGGAGTTATACCATTTTTGCACATAAAATCCAGTGCTGGCAAACCGTAGGCTGATGAACCAATAAACACGCTTTTAATCATCCGCAAAACCTTCCATTATGTTTACCCCATCAACTGCTTGTGCAGCCAATTCGTTTAGCTTACGCTTGAGTTTTAGCTTGGTGAGGGTTCCCACTCTATCAGTGAAAACAATGCCTTCCAGATGGTCGTATTCATGCTGAATAACCACGGCTTTAAAGCCTTCGGTGGTATCCTGAATCCTGTTCCCTTCAGGGTCTGAATATGAATAGCTAATCTTTACTGCTCGGTGAACATTGGCAAAGATGCCGGGAAGGCTTATACAGCCTTCTTCATTCATTACTTCCCCTTCGCGGGTTTCTATCACAGGGTTTATCATCACAATGGGATTGGGTTCTGCATCCTCTCGTGCCCAATCGGGATCGATAACAAACACGCGAAAATGAGAACCTATCTGATTGGATGCTAAGCCCACCCCGTCTCGCTCATACATAGTATAAATGAGATCGGGAATAAGCTCCTGTAAGGCAGGATCGTTTACATCACACTCGGTAAGCTTGGTTCGTAAGATGGTATCGCCATAGAGGCGGACGGGTAAAAGCCTGGGTTTCATTTTACAACAGGATTCTCCGTGAGGTTTAGAATGGTAACAATGGCACTTTTCTGGAATTCCACTTTAATGTGATTAGTATCGTCTATTTCCACAACAACTATGCCTTTATCTGGTTTTAAGGATGTTACTCTGCCGTAAATACCGGAAGAAGTGATAACCTTGTCATTCACTTGCAGGGAATCGAGCATTTTTTGCATCTCTTTAGCACGCTTTTGCTGAGGACGGATCATCAGAAAGTATAGAATTGCGAACATGGCAACCATGAAAATCATGGTGCTTCCGCCAAATCCGCCTGTAGCAGCAGGTGCGGCACCGGTAGCTTGTAATAGTATATATTGCATTTTTTCTCCTATAATCCAAAGAACTTTGGATAGATTCTAATTATAATCTGAGTTAGCACATTGGCAAATAAGCCAGCCAATAAATCGTCAATAACTACGCCCCAGCCCTTGGGTAATCTCTGGGAACGGGATATGGGGAAAGGCTTAGCGATATCAAACACTCTGAAAAAGATGAAGGCATACACGCCAATAATTATAGTCTTGGGTAAAAACATCACCGCCACAAAATATCCGCACACTTCGTCTATCACGATAGAGCCTGCATCATGCCCCAAAGTAAGCTCTGCTTTAGTGGATGCATACACCGAAAACAGGCAAAATGCAAGGAACATGGGAATCGTGTAAAGTAAACCTGCGCCACTAAAAGCAGCAGCAGGAATTAGCAGATACAAGCCAAAAGCAGCAGCAGAGCCCCATGTACCGGGCATTATCGGCATGAAACCTATGCCAAAGAAAGAGGCAAGAAAAGTGTGGATGTTCAGCTTGATTTCTTTCATTACATCATTATTTGTACGTATGATTCACTCTTTAGGTCACTTATCCATTTATCGTAAACTTCCGTTTGTTTTTGACGGAAGATGTATTGCTGAAGCTGTTCTTTCACCTCTTCATAGCTGAATATACGAGGCGGGAACTCTTCCAACCTTTCAAATAGATACAGCATTCCCTCATTCTCCATAACAGGGGATATCTCACCCACAGGAACCTGCATGATTGCCACGGCAAACAAATCTGGCAAGTCTGCTTCGGCAAACTCACCGATAATCCCACCTTCTTCCTTGGATTCATTATCCATCGAATAGGCTTGGGCAAGAGACTCAAAGCTTTCTCCAGCAATATAGCGGCTGCGAATGCTTTCCATAAGGCTGCGCGCTGCCAAAGTATCGGCATCTGTGGCGGATACCATTTTAAGGATATGGCGTACATGCAGCTCGTCTCCGTTCTTTTCTTCCAGTTTTATGATGTGATAGCCAAACTGAGTTTGCACCACCTCACTTGTTTCGCCTACTTGCAAGGCATATGCAGCATCCTCAAAGGGTTTAACTGTTTCGCCTTTCTTTAAAAAGCCTAGGTCTCCACCTACTTCCTTGCTGGGGCAATCGCTTTCGGTAGTAGCAAGTGTGGCAAAATCCTCGCCATTATTAAGTCTTGCTAAAATAGCCTGTATCTCGCTTTCCTTCTGCGAGGTAGCTTCATCGCCGACACTCACTTCACTCATAATCATGCCCAGTTTCCAGGAAACTGGTTTCACAGCAAGGGTATCCTTGGTAGCAGTGTAGAAAGCTTGCATCTCTTTTTCGCTAACATTCACCTTGGAAGAGATGTACTTATTTACCAATTGCTCGGTAAGAGCACTTTCGGTAAGCATATCTGTATAGTACTTTAGCAGGTCGGATTCGGTAAGCTTGCTTCTTTTAAGGTCACTTATGAAATCCTGTTCGGAAGGATAACGGCTTTTGATTTGTTTTAGATATCGTTCAGCACTACCTTTCACGCGGGATTCATCAATCTTTATGTTAAGGTCTTTGGCTTTTTGAATCATCAGCCGCTGTTCAATCATCTCACTAAGTACACTACGCGGGTCTGTATCAGGCATTAACATCTGTGCACTCTGCATCTGTGCCAGTTGTTTCTGCAAGTCTGATAGTAGGATAACATCCGTTCCTACTTTGGCTACTATTCTATCGATTACTTCTGCATTGGCAGCTATTACTGCGATAAGCAGCAGAAGCACAACAAGGGCTTTTCTCATGCTATAATCCTTCTTAGTAATAATATATCTTATCCATGCGGGTTTTGATTTCTTTCAACAGGTCTTGATACACCTGGTCTTGCTTTTCCAAGATTATCTTGCGTTTGATATCAGCTCGATAGTCCTCGAAATTAGCTTCCTTGGCAGTATCCCTTTTATCTGCTATGCGAAAAACGAACCAAAGTTGGTTCTGACTTACAATTCCATAAGCTTTTTCATCTATATTACGTGCCGCCAACCAGAATATGCTGTCCGCTCCGGCTGCCGAGACAAAGCCCATCATACCATTTTTAGCCTTCAGCTCCTCTTTGGAATAACGTTGCACCGCTTCATTAAAGTTCATACCCTGGGAAACCTGACCCAATACTTTCTCTGCGTTTATCTTGTCTTCCAAGGCAATGCGTTGCACACTGTATTCTGATGCTGTTTTCTGAAACTCCGCCTGATGAATGCGGAAGTAATTAAACAATTGGTCTTCGGAAACCTGTATTTCTGCCAGTCTTTGGGAGATTAGGGCATTTGCTTTCACTTTCTTGGCTGCATAGAGAATACGCTGTTTTACCGCAATATCCTTATCCACCTTGTTCTCATCGGCATATCTTGCCATAATGGTAAGATTTACCCAGTCCTCGATATACTTCTTGCGCTGGTCTGCCGATAAAGCATCCCATTCTGCCACACCAAAGGTAGCTTTAAAGTTTTCCAAGTATAACACTTCATCACCCACCTGCGCCAGAGCTATGCCTTTTTCTTCCTTTTTATTACACGCTGCCAAGCTGATGGCAAGCAGTATAATTAGGGCAATACGATATCTCATTGTTTCAAATAAGGGGGGGTGTAGGTTATCCGAACATAAGGTTTCTTAGCGGCAGGAGTGGCAGCACTAAAATCATAAAACTCAAGATCACCATAGCTTTGTCTTTCCTGTGTGGATTGAATAGTAAAGCCATTTGCTGGCTTTTCACCCGAAATATAGGCTTGCACCATGGGAGTAACATCAATCTCTAGGCTATCTCCTACAAGCGTACCAGTACTGAAAGGCGTTAGGCTTATCACTTGATAATCTGCAATTAAAGGCGGACTTGTGATGCTAATATCCTCTCTGGTGAGATTAAAGGGAAACAAACTGAATGAACTACCACCAATGTAATAGGGGTTTGTCTTGGCATGCAGCACCACCACTGCACGGTTCACTGTTAGACGCTTGATATCAAGTGTGCTCATCTGATTTCCATCATTATCTTTAAACAGGGAGTTGTTAGGCACCCATTTTAGGAACATACGCGTAGCTTTGGGATTATTAATCTTCCAAGCTGTGGAAACGAGTTCCTGATTATCGGTAATCGTATAACTATCCTTAAGCACCGTAGTATTAAATACTTGGTATGCAGTCCCATCTACTTTTTTGTATTTTAAATTAAGCTCTGCTCCAACGCTACTCTCAGCAGACCTGAACTCGATAAATCCATTAGCTACTACCTTCACGGCAATGTTAAAGCCGGTGCTGTCTGCATTGGTTTCCCAGTTTTGTACCACATCGGGCGGAAGCTTGAGTTTCACTTCTTTACCGAAAATGGATACCGAATCTGGCACTTCAGTTTCCGAATTCGAAATGTATTCCATGTTGTCCATAAGAGAAAGGGTATCTGTCCAGGCTCTATTTATCTTGTACAAACGCAGCTTAAGCTTGGTGGCAGTTGCTGGAGAGCGTTTAATTAGCATCAGGTTTACATAGCAGCTATCTAAATCTACCAAGTCTATAGTCGCCTGTCTGGGCAAGCCTGTAAACCTAAGATAT
>JAQUJJ010000355.1 GCA_028681035.1 Candidatus Cloacimonadota bacterium | reverse complement strand
AGATCTATGATGCAAATGTTGTTGATGATAAAGCAATTATTAGAATTCGATCGAGAAGACCTTTCCTGAGGTTGTATTACAGTGATATTTATCAGGAAGACGAAAACAACACATTATCTGATTATCGTCTTTGTTGGATCGGCGGATACACAAAATGCATATATATTGATGCTCTTACTGGGCATGTGTACAGGATCGTTGACAACACTTTATATGACTGATGGCATCTGTAACCCAGGTTCCGGTGTTTATGATGAGGGGATAGATGTGGTTAAGACTTAGTCTTCCATCAACTCGTTAAGTAAGTGACTCTTGCTTTTCTGCACAGGCAGATATCCGAAATCGGGTATCTACCTATGCGGAAGATGAGCTTGAAAAGATGCTGAAACGGATTTCGATAATAACTTGAGTGACAAAAAATGCCTGAATAAACAACCAGGCAAAAGGAGATACAGATGAAAAGCAAAGTATTGATAACATTGCTGTTACTGCTGTTATGCGCGGCGGTCTTTGCTGTAGAAGACTATAGCGATGCAGAAGAACACAAGCGCAAAACCAATGAACTGAATCAACTTGCGGATAGGTTTAGAGCCGAAACGGGGTTTCGGGGGGAAATCAACTATAGTTACAAGAGAATGAAACTATCTCAGATTAGAGGAAATTTCGCGGACTTGGAAATCACTTCTCCGCAAGATACCCTGTTTATGAAGAGCATCTTTGAACGAATTTTCACCAAGGTAACCCCATATATATCTGCCCGTCCTGAGCAGTTGTTTAGAGGGAAGGTGGTCTGCAATATGGTCGGAGCGAGTGTGGTTTATTGGCAAGTAGTAAACGGATACAGAATTGAAGGAGGCGCAGGCACACTCAAAATTAGTTATAACTTAGCCACGAGTACCTTAACAATTTTGGACGGGACAGCAAATATATCTTCTGAAGTTATTCCCATCAATGTATCAGTTGAGCAGGCGTTACAAATAGCGCAAAAAGAGATACTTAAGAAGGACAATGTAAAACCTGGGTATTCGAGTATTGCTTATACTGAAGGAGACAAAGAAAATGCGGGTAAATATTACTTGTGCCACATACTACCTTTTAGAGATTGTGTAGTCTTTATCGATGTCTCTGTTCCAGTGATTCGTAAGGTGCTCCCTAATGCAAAGGTGCATAGTTATAATGTAGATGTTAAGGGGGCAGTTTACATTCCGAATTATGTGAGCTATACGTTCCCCCCACCATCATTATCAGGTCTGGGATATGTTCGTCTTAGTTCTCCCGCAGGTACTCTTTTTGCTGATCCTTGTGGAAATCAAATCATTTCAGACAGCGTTTACGAATGGTTAAAGGTGGAGTTGAACAACCGCGACGTGTTTCACGTTACTGAATATCCAGATTCATGCGATAAACAATGCGATTTAATAGAAGTGAATGGGAGTTCAATAACAGCTACCTTTTTAGATAATAATGCCAGTACTGCAAATACCTACTATCATGCAACACATCAACAGGAATACATAAATTCTTTGATCGATGATGTTAGTTTAATGCCATGGAGATGGAAGATAGTTACAAATGATCCGGGGACAACTGGAGGAACAACAGATTATGTGAATAGGACGATAGAAATTGGCACCAACTATGGACTGCTATCACACATTATTCGACATGAAGTAAGCCATGCCAATATATTCTCAACACTACTAACAACATTTGCCCCCGTATCGGACGTATCGAAACAGGCCATGGACGAAGCATTCGCAGTATATCTTCCATGTGCTGCTATTGGTTCTCCTTATTGTATCTATGGAGTTCCAATTTATCCGCAACAAATAAATGTGTTAAACCACATTAGCAGTGTTGTTACATTAACACAGGGCGAATGTGCTTATGAGCATTACGATGCACGTTTTACAATAGCTTCAGCATGGTGGGAGTTGAGGAATAGGATGGGGGAGACGCTTTTTGAACAAAAGCTCATACAAGGGTTAACTACACAGGTGTTTACTGACGACTTCCTCAGGTACCGACCCCGTTATTTTTACAACATTTTAATGCGCAACTCTACTCCGGATGATCAACAATTAATTATTGAAGCCTATACCAGAAGAGGACTTCATTTTATGCCCAAAGTTGAAAGCCAAAGCGCTGCACAAAAGTCAAGGAACTCCTTTTCACCTGGCGACCAGGTGTATGTGAACATCACCCAAGCTCCCCAGAACACACCTTTCAAGGTATATGTGATAAGGCATGGTGATTACACTTATATCAATGGAGCACAGGTTTCCACATTGACAAATCATCTTGCCGGCGGGTTCATTCCAGTGGAAGATAGCACTGATCCAGATGGCAATTGGGCAGGTGCCGTCTGGACAATACCCACAACGGTTGAAACCGCTTTGGGAGATTATGATATCATAGTTGACTTTGGCGATCACATTGCTCCGGATAACCTAATTCACTTCGCCTTCACCAATGCTGATGTAATGGATGGTTTCGATGGGCTCACACAACCTGGGATATACCCCTGAGTAGGGCAAGCTGGTCGGGGGATAGATGGTTCAGTTCATCATCGGAACTTCCACTGATGGTGCACATTGCAGCCTTTTCCGGATCCTGACCATTTTGTTTGGCTTCGATCTTGGC
>JAQUJJ010000354.1 GCA_028681035.1 Candidatus Cloacimonadota bacterium | reverse complement strand
TGTTGAGAAGGTTGAGAGGGTTTAGGCATAATTGCGGACATTTGTGATTTAGCTGATATGCAACTACGTCGATCTTTGCTCGGGTTGAATACATGGATTTCACTCATCTAAACCACCACCAACCTAAGGTGACAAATGCGAAATTGATCGCTATTGCCACATAGCCAAACCATCCTGCTCTAGTGGCTTTCGCCAGGCCTTTGTGTTTTCTTTTATACTGATTCCAAATCTGAAGTATGCTGAGTCCTACTCCATGCCAGACTCCCCAGAACACAAAATGCCATGCCTTGCCATGCCACAGCCCACAAAGCGCCATCGCTATTACCGGGACAAAGAACATTTGCCACCAACGCCTCGTGCTTATCTTTGATAACGGGAAAAATATATAATCACGGATCCAGTCAGAAAGCGATATGTGCCACCTACACCAGAACTGGCTGATGTTGGGTGCTAAGTATGGATTATTGAAGTTCTCCATGATCCGTATGCCAAAGAGCCTTGAAGAACCTATAGCAATGTCGCTATAACCGGCAAAATCGAAGTATATCTGCAGCGAGTAGCCCATCAAAGCCAGCAATCTGATGGCATCACTATACTCATGAGGGTTTGACCAAACCGGGTTTATGAAATAGCCAGTCCAATCAGCTAGAACCAGCTTCTTAAACATTCCAAAGACTATCCGCATGAAACCATAATCAATATTGCTCCAAGCAAATGGCAATCTTGACTGTTCCACCTGCGGTTTGAAACGCTCAAAGCGTTCAATCGGTCCGGCAACAAAGATCGTAAAGAGGCTGGAATATAGCAGAAAATCAATAAACCTGCCCGGTTTTACCAGTCTCCATTTGATATCCGTGAGGTAGCTGATATGCTTAAAAACGATGTAGGAAATACCCAGAGGCAAAAGCAGCTTTGTTATCTCAAACTGAGGCAGGGCATTGGTGAAGCTTGCCAGACTGTTGAACACCCCGGTAAGAAAGCCGAGATACTTGAAAACAACCAGCGCTGCTAAGACAAGTACTGCGGCAAGACTGTGTATCCATCCTCGCTTGGGGTACTTGGCAATGAGTTGTCCAAATGCGTAAGATACAATAGCTAAAGCTAGAACAACCACCACGCTCCACCTATCCATCAGATAGATAAACACTAGACTGCTTAGAACCAGCAGAGCATTGCGAGCTGTTTGTCTAGGAATTATCCAGTAGATAGAAATCGATGTAATTAGTAAGGCAAAAAAATGAACGTTAATCACAAATTACTTCTTATACGTAGTCATTGGTACCAGCTTTATGTTAAACACTACAAAGCATCTTTAACATACCCAGCCTAATCATCGTCTCTCTGTATTTAAAACAAATCTATTAATCATCAGACCAAGTTCTCTATTGCCAATACTGTTAAAATGCCCCTTCCCAAGATGAAGTGATGGTCGATGGCGGATACTGCTATCCGACCAATAGGGAATTCCCTTACTTGAACAAAAATCCATAACTGGCTTGTTATATTGGGCATCGAGTAGAGATAGCACCATAAACTTCTCCTGATAACGTGTATGGAAAATCTCTAAGTCTCTTGTCAACAATGCCATGACTTGAACAATATCAGGCTTAAGGTTGTCAGCGCTATCAGTTTGATTCATTTTTTTGTATCCCAGCATTGCCACATCTTTATTATCCAAATAAACTTCTTTGCGGCCATATTTTACGCCTACCCGAATGCAGTTCAAGTATGAAGACCAGCTAAGACATCTAATCATTTCTTGTTTAATGCCTCCTGATTTAAAATCAGAGCCAGTGAAGCTTATATTGATTCCCTTGCCATACTTACTCATATTCCCAAGCATATGCCCTTCAAGTATCAGTACTACTTTATATGGGGGGACTATCTTCTCCCAATACCTCATTCTATAAAAACCTAACTCCGGTATCTGCCCACCTTTGCCGAGGTTGATAACCTGATAACTGGGATCAATCAAGCGCAAAAAGGTCATAGCAACACTTGTAGAAATACTCTTCGGCGGCATTGCCCTCGACTCAACGAATGAGTTTCCTAGGACAACGATGTTTTTCGATGTATCGCTGACATCTACATCTAGCCCTGGTAGCCCAAGATTATTATAAGAGTAGACGTTATATCCATTTTCTGTATTATAATACTTGGCGTGAGGATAATAGATATTCTCTTGTTTCGACACCAATTTAGAATACCATTCAGGATACAGTAATTTTGTATCCTTTACTCCCAGAGATGGGAACTGGGCAATGTACCTTAGAACCAGTTCTGAGGCCACTACCGAGTTTAGAAGAGACAAGCAAACAATAAGTGAGTACTTAGCTACGGTAGTCATGACAGTTAGAATTGGTTGATCACCTCTATCATATGCCTGACAGTATCGAAGCTTTCCGCCGTAATTCTAGGTGCGGGAATCTTTTTCCCAAACTCTTTCTCAATATAGGTCTGCAGAGAGACCAGCGAAAAAGAGTCAATGAGTCCGCTGGAGATCAGCTTTGTATCTGCAGATAGCTCTGTATCCGGATCGTCCAGAAACTCGTCCCTGATGAACTCAATCAATTTCTCTTCCATTATAAACCTCATTCTTTCATTTTTTCTTTTACCTACTCAGACTCAGAACGAAAGCCAAAACTAC
>JAQUJJ010000353.1 GCA_028681035.1 Candidatus Cloacimonadota bacterium | reverse complement strand
AATGCATCGCCAGCTCCAGTTCGATCCAAGACAGGAACGTCTTCGTACATCCCAGCTCGTACAATAGTTTTGCCATCACTTGCAATAACACCGTTTGGACCATCACTTACAATCGCTACTGGACAATAATGGAGCGCATGCCTAATAAGTTCTTCACCACTCTCGCCATGAACGATTTTTTTCATTTCTTCTTTATTTACACTAAGTACATCTATATCCTCAAGCAGTGGCCTCAGTTTTTCGACAGCTTTCAGCTCAGCGTCGCCGGGATTAAACATTATTTTTGTACCCGCGCGCTTCGCATTTGTGATCACGACTTCGAGTGCCTCAATAGCACCCCCGAATGATGAGATATAGATCCAATCTAGGCCTTCAAAATCATAGTTATCGTAATCACTTGACGTGTGTGAATTCGCTGCGCCTCTGTAGACTAGAATGGTTCTTTCTCCATTATCAGCCAGCAGAATGGTCGAATATTGCGTTCCTAAACTATCATGATAAACCACGCCGGATACATCAATATTCTCTTTATCTAATTCGGAAACGACACCGTGCGCCGCTATATCATTGCCAAGTTTTCCTACAAATCGGCTATCCAAACCCTGACGAGAAAATGTAACTGCTGCATTGGTCGCCCCACCACCCGTTGAAAAAGCAACGGAGTCTACAGTCATCTTAGCTCCTAGCTTGAAGTCTTCGGTAAATCTTTCCATGTACTCGTTGGTGCGTAAATCGAGCTCTGCTTTAATGCCACTTCCCGAAATAAAAACATCTTGCGATGCTGCTCCAAACGCTGCAATTTTAACCATGTACACTACTATAACGCATATGCTAAAATGAAAGCAACATGACAAATCTGCACAGACTTCATCGCCCCTACGGGCAGAGCCCTTGGTTGGACAATTTAAGTCGCGAGCTGCTCACAACTGGGCAGCTTCACAATTACATTTATCAGGGCGTTCGAGGAATCACCTCCAACCCTACCATCATTACCAATGCTATTAGCTCTAGCTCGCTGTATGATGAGCAAATCAAACGCCTTGCCTATGAAGGGCTTTCGACTGAAGAAATTTACTGGAAGATAGTTGTCGATGACATTAAATCGGCTTGCGACGCCTTCAGCGAAACCTGGAGAAACAGTAAGGGTGAGGACGGATATGCTTCGTTGGAGGTTTCCCCTCTGATTGCGCGAGATGGAGCATCGACACTGGAGCTAGCTCGAAAACTCTGGAAAGACGTTGGAAGGCCCAACGTTATGATAAAGGTACCTGCGACTGAGGAGTGTATCCCGGTAGTCGAGACACTTCTCAGCGAAGGTGTCAACGTCAATGTGACCCTCATCTTCAGCCTCCGAGTCTACAAGAAAGTTGCTCAAGCCCACGCAGCAAGCCATCAGCTTCATAAGCAAAATAGTGCACGTAGTGTAGCATCTCTCTTTGTTAGCCGGATAGACAGTGAAGTTGATAAGCGCCTCGAAGCCATTGGAACAGAAGCTGCGCTTGCACTGCGAGGCAAAACTGCCATCGCCCAAGCCAGGCTAGCATATGATATATTTTTGGATAATTTTGCAAAAGCGTCGGTCGTAGACAGTGATAGTTCTGCTATCCAGCGCCTCCTATGGGCATCGACTTCAAGCAAAAATCCATCTTATGACGACCTTATCTACGTATCGGGATTAATAGCGCCTCTAACAGTAAACACCATGCCAGAAGACACAATTAAGAAGGTCATAGACCACCTCCCAGACAGATTAGACAGCATAGATCTTGAAGGAATTGCGGATGCAATAGAAACTATTCAGAAGCTTCAAGACGTCGGCATTAATTTTGACGATGTCTATCAATTACTCGAACAAGAGGGTATAAAGAAGTTCGAAGATTCGTTTAGCGAGCTACTTTCAGTAATAGAAGCCAAGAAGCAAACTACTTAAACTCAACATAAAAGGCTCGTACCAAAACGAGCCTTTTACTTAAACTTCAAAGCTTCAGCGTAGCGCTTTGCCAGCAGAGCCAAAAGCGTCTATCTTTTCCTCTACGACCTGCTGAACCGCTAGCCGAACCGGTTCCATTATCTTTGCTACCGCATATTCGTCTGGGTTGTCTGCCAGAATTTTCTCGAGCGTTTTTCGATAAGCAAATCTCATATCGCTATTAATGTTCACTTTACTGACGCCAATCTTTGCGGCGTCTGCAAAGTAGTGCAGTGGGGTTCCGCTACCACCATGCAGGCTAATGTTGCAACTTATCGCTTCACTGATTCTCTCGAGCAAATCTAAATCAAGCTCTTTCGGCACTGGGTATTTCCCGTGGAGGTTACCGATGGCCGCAGCGAACGTGTCTATTCCAGTCGCCTCTACAAATGCCTTGGCGCCCTCAGGAGTACTAAAGGTCTTTTTAATTTCTTCATAATCGAAAGCTTCGGTGTGAAGATTTGATGAACCCCCAAAATAGTGAGGCTCACTCTCGACCAGTGCACCGGTAAATCGTGCGTACTCCACTACCTCCCTTGTAGCTCTGACGATTTCGTCGTCTGTAGCTTCATGGTTCGCCTGACTTATGTCTATATGTATGAATTCGAAACCAGCATCAATACCCCGCTTCGCAGCTTCGACGGACGGGCTGTGGTCAAGATTGATGTACATCTCGAC
>JAQUJJ010000352.1 GCA_028681035.1 Candidatus Cloacimonadota bacterium | reverse complement strand
TACCAGTGCCAGTGGCTACTACTTTTATGTATTTTCCAACATTTCCAAAAACAAGTACGTAAGTGCTTGATGTAGCACCAGAAATATTAGTATAAGTTCCACCTGAGGTTGTGGCGCTTTGCCATTGGTAAGAAGCTGTGGCGCCTGATGGGGTTAAAGCGCCAGCGGTCAAAGTTTGTCCGTTTTGAGTCGTGCCAGTTATAGCTGCGATGGCGGTTAGTGGTATTTTTGCTACTTGAGCAGACGCAGCGCTAGTAGCGCTACCACTATAATTACCAGTACCAGTAGCGACTACCTTGATGTATTTACTTACTTCGTTTGAGGTTAGTGTGTAGGTACTTGATGTTGCACCAGAGATGTTAGTGTATGTGCCGTTTGATGTGGTAGCGCTTTGCCATTGATAGGATACTGTGGCTGCAGCTGGGGTTCGTGCTCCAGCTGTGAGGGTTTGACCGACTTGAGTTGTGCCAGTTATGTTAGCTATGGCAGTTAGTGGTATTTTTGTAACTTGAGCTGATGCATTGCTTGTAACGGTGCCGTAGTAGCTATTTGTGCCAGTAGCAACTACTTTGATGTATTTGTCTAGTTCGTTTGAAGTTAGTGTATAGGTACTTGATGTAGCTCCAGAGATGTTAGTATAAGTTCCGTTTGAGGTTGTGGCGCTTTGCCATTGATAGGATACTGTGGCATCTGATGGGGTTAGAGCGCCTGCTGTTAGAGTTTTGGTGATTTGAGTAGTACCAGATATGTTAGCGATAGATTCAATTAGTGTAACAAGTGATGGTTCTTCGTTACCTTCTGAGACCATGTATGTCATACCGTTTTTAGTATTAGTCATAGTGAAATGTTGATCGGCGCCAGTGTAAGTCAAGGCTGAGTTAGAGCTAGCTTTGAGGCAGTATCGAGCGTCAGGAAATGGAGCGATTGGGCATTTTGAATTGTTGTCTATTTCAGATGGGTATACGTCGTTTTCTACGTGATATAGCTTGAGTAAATTGACATTATTTTTTAGATCGGTTTTTAGTGAGGCGGCAATGGCTTTATTGTTCATACCTACGAATTGAACTATTGTGAAGGTAGCGAGGATGCCGATGACTACGATTACTACGAGGAGTTCTATGATAGTAAAACCTTTGGGATAGATTTTAGATTTTGGATTATAGATTATAGAATGGAAACTACCAGAGCTCATTAATCTTTTTTTAATCATGCTTACGATTATACTCGACTTACGCATAATTCGTCCATCAGCTTACCCAATCAGCAGTGATTCAGGATGTATTTTCTCTGATTGAAGCATATGATATATATGTTGAGATCAGAAAAATACATACTGGATGCTGATAATAGGTAAGATGTGGGCGATATTATGTGTAAGTCAAGTATATAGCGCCACTCCCCGATTTGGCGCAAGTAAAAAGACTACGAGTTATATTATGCAATATTTTCATTTTTCCAAGGATAACCCTTGGAAAGTAAGAAAATGTGGTGTAATAGGTGTAGTAATAAAAATCTAGACTTCTTCGTCAGTTTGGCCAAGCTCATCAATACTACTAATCAACACTTCACGTGGTCTGGCGCCGTCGGCTGGACCAATTATCCCCTGATCTTCCATATTTTCAATTAATCGTGCTGCGCGGGCATAACCTACACGTAAGCGCCTCTGTAACAAACTCGCGCTAGCCTTGCCACTGTCCATAACTACTCGAATAGCATCTTTGTACATATCATCATCGCCACCGCCGTCAAAGTCCATTACTACGCCACCCTTGCCATTGAGTTGAACTGGCTGGCTAACAACCTCATCGTTATATTGAGGTGGCGATTGCTTGCGCAAATGATCAGTAACTTTATGAATTTCATCTTCGGTAACAAGCGCACCCTGAATTCGTTTCGGCTTACTCATCGAAGGTGTAAGCATCAACATATCACCCTGTCCAAGCAGCTTCTCTGCCCCAATCTGATCAAGGATAATTCGGCTTTCAATCTGGGACGCCACTGTAAATGCAATCCTGGCTGGAATATTCGCTTTAATCAGACCAGTAATAACATCAACGCGTGGACTTTGAGTTGCCAAAACTAGATGAATACCAACCGCGCGGGCTTTTTGAGCTAAACGCACAATCAGCGCCTCTACATCTCGAGCGGCCATCATCATCAGGTCAGCCAACTCATCAATTACAATCACAATATAAGGCATATTGCCGTTCTCATGCTCTTGAGGGATGCCATGCTCATCATTAACGACAATCTTCTTGCCACCCGATTGAATCTTTTGGTTATATGACTTAATGTCTTTGACTTTGTGCTCTGCCAATAAGCTATATCGGCGTTGCATTTCGTTAACCGCCCATTTCAAAGCACTGATAGTTTTATCTGGTTCGGTAATTATTGGTGTCAACAGATGCGGTATATCTTCATAAAGTGCCATTTCAACTTGCTTCGGATCAACTAAAATTAGCTTCATACTACTTGGGCTATTGTGATACAAAAGGCTCGATAGAATCGCGTTAATCATTACTGATTTACCTGCACCAGTTTGACCAGCAATCAAGAGGTGTGGCATTTTGTTCAACTCACCAACCACGGCCGCACCAGATATATCTTTGCCAATCGTGAACGCCAATGGCTCACTGTTGGCGCGCCATTG
>JAQUJJ010000116.1 GCA_028681035.1 Candidatus Cloacimonadota bacterium | reverse complement strand
GCTCTCGCAGTGCGGAAGAATCCAAAGATGAGATCAAATCCCACCTGGAAGGTGCGGACATGATCTTTCTCGCAGCCGGAATGGGTGGAGGCACCGGCACCGGGGCCACTCCCATCATCGCCAAAATTGCCCGGGAAATGGGCATTTTGACCTTGGGCATCGTAACCACGCCCTTCCCCTTTGAAGGACAAAAGCGGCAAGAAAATGCAGATCACGGCATCCGCCATCTCAGCGAATATGTGGATACCCTCATCGTGATCCCCAATGAAAAACTTTGTGAGATCTATGGCAGCGCCACACTGATCACTGCCTTTAACAATGCCGATGACGTGCTCTATGAAGCTGCCAAGGCTGTGAGTGACATCATCACTATTACTGGCCTGATCAACGTGGATTTTGCCGACGTCAAAGCCATAATGCAAAACATGGGCTATGCCCTGATGGGAACCGGTGTAGCTGAAGGAGATGGCCGCGCCATCAATGCTGCCAGAGCCGCCATCGACAATCCTCTGCTTACCGATATCAGCCTCGCTGGCTGTCAATCTCTGCTGCTCAATATTACTGCGGGAGAAGATATTCTAATGAGTGAAGTCGAGGAAGTCTCCAATGTAATCGTCAATGAAACCGGGAGTAACGCCAATATCATCATGGGCCTGATCATTGAAGAAAGCATGGCCGGCAAAGTCTCCGTCACCCTCATCGCTACTGGCTTGGATAAGGAAAGAAATGAACGCCCGGATAATATCCTGGATTTCCCCAAATTTCGTCCCGGCAAAAGTGTGGAACAACCGGCACAGACCACAAATCCCAACGATGAAATAAGTAACATCCTCAAAACTTTGGGGATCAATTCCCAATCCAACGAGGAGAAACCAAATAGTGGAAACGCCGATGATCCCACCCGCATCAAACCGATGCGCACGGATGTACCCAGTTTCCTGAAAGCCCTGGACTAAACCAATAGCCTTTTACCAACCAAAAACAGCGGTTTGCGATTGATGCAATACCGCTATCTGATCAGAGAATCCGGTACCCCCCTGCTGGATTCTCTTTTCGTAGGGGCGTTGGGCCGAACGCCCAAAAACAACCCGCAAGACGCATGTAGGGGCGTTGGGCCGAACGCCCAAAAACACGTTACCGATGTGTGGTTCATACACACGGAGTTCCCCGCACCGCAAGATGCATTGTATGGACCTTGGGCATAAGCCCCAAAAACCTACCCCTGATCACAATACGGAGATTGGGGCTTTCACCCAAAGCCCCTACGATCACCATGCAAAGACTTGGGCTTTCACCCAAAGCCCCTACAGTGATAACGGAATTCGTGTAAATTCGTGATAATTGGTGAACAGAAACCCCAAACCAGGCGGAGAATATTTCACCTCCGCCCTATAATTTACTATTTTTCCTGTTCTTGCAGAAGCTCCAGCACTTCTTTTTCACGCATACCTTCGCGCAGGTTCAGGCTACTATAATCCAGGCTTCTCGTGCCGTAGTATTTATAAGCCCGCACCCTGTAAAACATGTGCTCAGTAAATTGGCCTACCTGCTGGTGCGTGGAGGAGAGTCCAGTAGTAGCACCATGGAAGAAGTAGTATTCAGAATCCTCATCCGGGGAGCCATTATAGAACACAAGATAAAAATCCGGTTCAATGGGGGTATCGAAGATGGTCTGAGTTACGGCATCCCAGCTAATCATCATATCTATCCTGTCCATATAGGTCTCCAGGTGCTTTGGATGGCACATGGTAAGGGCAAGTTCTATCTCTTCTCCAAAGCAATGCTTTAGCCCTTGAGTAAGGGTATTATTATCGTTTGAATTATGTCAACTGATATTATGCCAGACCTTTCCTGATTTTTCATCGAAACTGTCCAACCGTGCACACCATATTACGCTACATCACTGTGACCCTTAGAGAATTAGTGTGCTAAGTGCACTTTTCACTACCAGGTACATCCAAGTCTTAATCTGGTGTAAAAGCTTACTTACCAGCGGATAATCTTCTTTGCAAAGGATTGATTTCCACAGTTTAGCCTGACAAGATACACCCCGGATGGGACGTCTTTGCCGCTTCTGTCTTTACCGTCCCAAACCAGAGAATAATCGCCCGGCAGCTTGTTTTCGTCGCATAGCTCTCGCACGAACTGTCCCTTGAGGTTATACAAACTCAGCCTCACTTTTCCGTTCTTGGGCAGAGAAAACTCTATAGTTGCACCTACATGGAAGGGATTGGGATAGCTATTTAGCACAAGCTGGGGAGCTGGAGCCAGCAATGCGTCTTCATTGTCCACCCCCTGCAGGTTATGAATACCCAAACCATAGTAACTATTTGCCGTATATAGCTTATCGCCTTCGATGCACATCTTCCCGGTTCTCAGATTCCAAGTATAGCTGCCAATAAGCACCGGAGACTGCGGATTACTGATATCATATGTCCTAATTTCGTTCCAGTTGTAATCTGATATATAAAGCATATTTGAATGCACCAAACATGTATGAATATTGCTTGTCAGATGAGGCAGAATAGTGCCTGCCAAGATAGGGTTCTGAGGATTGGTGACATTGATGATCAGAAGACCTGCAAAACGATCTGCCACATAGGCTGTGTTTCCCACTACGGCTACTGACTGAGCATATCCGGGGTGCGAACCTATCAGACTGGGATTTTGAGGATTGGTTACATCGATGATCTGTAGTCCTCCATCATATGCATAAGTCACATAGGCCACATAGGCAGTGTTCCCAACCACGGCTAATGATTGAGCATATCCGGGGATAGCGCAAGAACCTAACAGTACAGGATTTTGAGGATAGGTGACATCGATGATCTGTAGTCCTGCATTATCATCAGCCACATAGGCTGTGTTCCCGATAACAGTAACTGAGGTAGCATGCCCAGGGGTATCGCAAGAACCTAACAGACTAGGATTTTGAGGATTGGCGACATCGATGATCAGCAGACCTGCAAAACCATTAGCCACATAGGCTGTGTTCCCAACCACGGCTACTGATTGAGCATATCCTTCGGTATAGGGGTTATAATATGAACCTAACAGACTAGGATTTTGAGGATAGGTGACATCGATGATCTGTAGTCCTGCATTACCATCAGCCACATAGGCTGTGTTCCCAACTATGGCTACTGAATGAGCATATCCGGGGGTATCGCAAGAACCTATCAGATTAGGATTTTGAGGATTGGTGACATCGATAATATGTAGTCCTCCATCATATGCATATGTCACATAGGCTGTGTTCCCAACTACGGCTAATGATTGAGCATCTCCGGGGGTATAGTACAAACCTAACAGTAAAGGATTTTGAGGATTGGCGACATTGATCATCAGCAGGCCTGTATTATCATCTGTCACATAGGCTGTGTTCCCGATAACAGTAACTGAGGTAGCACGCCCGGGGGTACCGCAAGAACCTAACAGAATAGTGTTCTGAGGATAGGTGACATCGATGATATGTAGTCCTCCATGATAATCTGCCACATAGGCTGTGTTCCCAACTACGGCTACTGATATAGCAGCTCCGGGGATATCGCAAGAACCTAACAGTAAAGGATTTCGAGGATTGGTGACATCGATGATCTGTAGTCCTCCATCATAACCATCAGCCACATAGGCTGTGTTCCCAACTACGACTACTGATCGAGGAGTTCCGGGGGTACGGTACGAAATTATCAGACTGGGATTTTGAGGATTGGCGACATTGATCATCAGCAGGCCTGCCTCATGATCTGTCACATAGGCTGTGTTCCCAACTACGGCTACTGATGTATTATATCCGGGGGTATCACAAGAACCTAACAGTAAAGGATTTTGAGGATTGGTGACATCGATGATCTGTAGTCCTCCATCTTCCTCGTAATCAGCCACATAGGCTGTGTTCCCCACTACGGCTACTGATTGAGCATATACGGGGTACGAACCTATCAGACTGGGATTTTGAGGATTGGTGACATCAATGATCAGCAGACCTTCACCATGAGAAGTCACATAGGCTGTGTTCTCAATAACAGTAACTGAGGTATTATCGAAGCAATTATATTCTCCAATCTTATGGTATACTGCCCCCAGGACAAGATACATACCACAAACGCAAATAATCAAAATGATTCTTTTCATGTCTTTTTCTCCTTATCTTGGTGTTGTTTATAGCACTCTATGCACGGTGTTTTTTTTAGCAAGCAACCGATTACAATTTAGTTCAAAGACCTTTTTCCTGTCAAGCAAAATTCTTCAAGCTCCCCCCCATGTGTGGTCGTGCTGTATCTTAACCCTCATTGGGCTTGTTATCTCTGATGTAGTTGTAATATGTGGCCTTGGATATGCTGAACTGTTTGTAAATCTCGCCGATAGTTATAGTTTTGTCTTCAGACAAGGTTTTCAATCTCTTTACCTGTTTGGCTTTAAGAGCCTTCTTTTTTCCGCCGACTCTGCCTCTTGACCGAGCGGCATCAAGCCGGGCACTTGTACGTTCTTTAATCATGTATCTCTCGAACTCAGTTAAGCGCTAAAGATAACGAAGATGAGCTTTCCAGTCGCGGTTGACGTGTCGACATTCCCTGTAAAGATATTAGCTCTACGCCCATATCCTTGAGCGTAGCAACCGTCTCCACTGAGATTGAGGCTGTCAAATTTAGCATTGCTAGAGCAATATCCACTCATATAGCAGTTCCCATCGGCGTCAGTAGCGATGGCACGAGCATCATTATTGCCTGTCCCTCCGGCACTTTTTGCCCATAACCAGTTACCGCTAATATCCAGCTTGGCAACAAAGATATCGTTAGAATTGTGTCAACTGATATTATTCCAAGCATTTCTATGAAGTCGCAGGCGACTATTTTGACGTTCGCTCTATACCTGTTTTGACTTTCATTTTTGATCTGGCAGCAAAGCATCAAATTATCCTTTTATTTTCTTCATCCAAGCAGATTACAAGCTATTCTCTATCCAAAAATGAGAGTTTAAACAGGGGGATCACGATGCTGCGGGATTCTTGAATAATCTGATGACTTAGAGCCACCCGTCCGAAAAATAGAGGCACTTGTTCCCATTCTCAGAGCCATCAGCTTAATGCGATCCAGGAATCCAATACTTCAAGAATGAATTGACCCTCACAGCAAGCATGATCACTGGGTAATCATGGCTTTTGAGTTTTATTAGGCATAGCCAAAATGAGAATGTGGGCAGGAGTGCGATTTGTCATCGCACCCCACTCATTTTGTATTCGGCTATCCCTGGCAGGTTACTCTCCAGCAGAGCCTAGTTCCGTTTCACCGAACAATTCAATTAGAAATACACATACTATTCGGTCAATCAAAATATCAGCCTCTGAATACGTCTACAGCGTGTTTCTTTTTGAGTAGTGATGCTCTGCTTGAGCGAACACTATGCTTCTGCTGCCAGCCGCAAAACCTTTTGTTGTTTTGGAATATCGTTTTGAAAAGCGATGTAAATAGCTGCTATATGTAATAATAAACCTTATTAGCTCTCAGTGTCGGTATGGATGGCTCTATTTTTCTGGAAAGGTGGCTCTCATCAAGCGTAATGGGTGGCTCAGTTGATCCGGAATACTCAAGTCTCCTGTATAATGAATAGGGGGTTATTGGAGCAAGCATTATTAGACAAATAAAGAAACTACTGAGCAGTATCTACAAATATCAGTTGACACCAAAATGGATAATCTATTTCTGTATAATTCAAGTCTAATATCTGTATTTGAAGTAGACAAATTGAAATATATGGGATTAAGAAATGACGATTCAAGGACAACATGTAACATACGAATTGCACACTCTAGGCTGGAAAGCTTTTCAAGACTTATGCTTAGCAATTATGAAAGAAGTACTTGGACAGACATGTCAAATGAATGCATACGTCAAAGACTTGGGTAAGGATATAATATATAAAGGCCCTTGGATTCATGAAAATGGAAGCAAAAGAGAAGGCTTAACAGTTGTACAATGTAAGCATAGTAGCGATTTAAATAAGAAATTAACACCAGGGTTGATTACAAAAGAGATAGAAAAGATTAAAGAGCTAAATAAAATCGAGACTATAAACACATATATTTTAATGACGAACATGGAAGTAACAGGCAAGAATGAAGCGAGTATTAGAAAGTCAATTACTGAAAATGTGAAAATTGAAAATGTAGACATATTTGCAAATGTCTGGCTCAACCAAACGATACTTGAGAGCTGTAAACTTCGAATGATGGTTCCTCGTATTTATGGGCTAGGTGATTTGAGCCAGATTCTCGATGAAAGGCTGATTGAGCAGTCTAAAGAAATTCTATCACGAATGGGAGATGATTTAAAAAAATACGTATTAACCTCTTCATATATTCAAGCATTAAATGCAATACAAAATCATAATATTGTGATGCTACTTGGCGAACCGATGTGTGGGAAATCCACTATTGCTGCTCTCTTGTGCATGAGCATGTTAGACAAAGACAAATACTGTTACATGCAAGTTACAAGTCTTGATGAAATGAAATATAGATGGAATCCCCATGAAAAACAATTGTTCTGGCTTGATGATGTATTCGGATCAACAAGTTTTCGACATCAAACTGCTGAAGATATGAATAAGCTTCTTAATCATATATCCACTATGATTAAAAAGGGTGCAAAGATCATATTTACTTCGAGGACATACATATATTACGATGCCAAAAAGTACATTAAACCAAACATATTTGAAGTATTGAATAGATCAGAATTGGTAATTAATGTACAGGCATTTACTATAGCAGAACGAGAACAAATACTGTATAATCACATTAAGTATGGAGACCAAGATGTCTCCTACAAAAGTAGCATAAAACCCTTTCTTGAATCCATAGCAAAAATACCAGGAATAAATCCAGAAATATCTCGGAGGCTTGGAAGTGCCCATTTTACAAGTAAGTTGATGCTTGATAAGGACAATTTAACTAAGTTCATTACACAACCAGCTGCGTACTTGTATGACACGATAAAGAACCTAGATAATGAGTCAATTGCTGCTTTAGTGCTTCTATTTGCACATAATAATAAACTTACAAGTCCGGTAGATGTTTCTGAAGATGACATTAGCTTGATTAAATCTTTAACCGAAAATGTTAGTAAGGTGAAAAATAGATTTGATATATTGAATGGAGATTTCATTCTCCGAATAGATGGTAGCCATAGATATTGGAAATTCAAGCATCCAACATTTATTGAAGCTGTTGCACGATATGTCTCTCAGCAAACTGAATTGTATCATATATTTATAAAGTATTCTCCTTTAAAGATGATACTAAATGAAGTAACATGCGAGGGGTCAAGCAATAGTATAGGGAAAATGATTCTTACGGAATCTCTTTACGGTACACTAATTGGCAGAATGGCTTATAAAGATAATAGATATAGGTCTAACATTACAAATTTTTTGGCTTTTGACTCTGATGATACATTTCTTAAACTATTTTATGATACTTATCCGAAATCAATTGGGTATTTACATAAACAAGAAAGCATTGAAATGCTTAGATACAGTAAGATAATATCAATAGATAGAAGATTGCATCATTTAAAGTTACTGGATGAATATACCGTATATGAGATATATGAATACATTTCTGAGTGTACCTATGAGTGCCCTGATGCTTCGATACTAGTGGATAAGGAATTGCAAGATATAATTGGTGAGGAATTATTTAAAAGCATAATAGACTCTATTGAGGATTCTTCATTCCTTTTAGTTGAAGGCCATGTTAGTGTAAATAAAGATTTTTATCTGGATGGTGTGGTTGATTATTCTGGGGAGCTTGATTTTATAGAGAACGCGTATATTATCTTTTATGAGTTTTTTGAAGATGTGAACCCAGAATTGAGCCTAAAAGCTAAGGATTCTATTCGCAAGTTTCGCAGTCTCGTTGAGGAGGCTATTGATGAGAATAGACAGGCTGAAGGGATGAGAGATGATGGCTACGATCAGTGGAAAGATAATAGATATGAGAGGAGTTATTCGTCATCATCAACAAGCGTTTTTTCTGATATAGACCAATAAGAGGCTTGGACATTGCCTCTCTTCTGTATTATATCTTGATTGCATACACTTAGATATAGATATGTATGATGCTGCACATGGTTTCTTGTTAGCTGATTATGCCTTTGCTTTAACCCCTAAAACGACCGGGGCGGATTTGAATCAGTCTGTCAGGATACAAGATTGTGGGTACGCTTAGCGAGTTAGGCTGGAAGAGGAAAGGTCGTTGTAAGGTCATAACCACCCGCGGAACTGTTTTGACTTTCATTTTGATCTGGCAGCCAAGCTTCGGATTTCCCTGTAGCTTTCACCATCAAAGCAGATTACAAACTATTCTTTATCCAAAAATGAGAGTTTAAACTGGGGGATTACGATGCTGCGAGCTCAGGGTATCCGATCAGCGTTGCCCATGTTTTAACCCAACACTGCATGCCTAAGCCTCTCCGATTAGCGTTGCTTTTGTTTAAACTCAAAAACAACCCAGGTAAATGCAAAACAGCCTGGCCGAAAATAAGATATAGCACACGTAAAGTGGGTAAAGCCGCCGCAGGAAGGATCGTTTTAGAGTCAAAACAAACGAGGTGAAGTCAAAAAGCACTGGCTGACAACGAGATGCAGGGAAGGCATAGCCCGAAGACTGCAGCAGGAAAGGTCGTTTAATGTCAAAACAAAAGGCTTAGCTGTCAGCTTATTTCGGACGGCACAAACCCCCTGCATAGGCTCCTAAAGCCCCATACTTCAACGTGCTTTCAAAATGCCTTGTACACGAGATGACTCGAATACTCGACTTATCTCGTGTACAAGACAGGTTAAAAGCAAGTTCGCTGCCCAGGTGACATCTCTGGCTGCCTTATCGGCTCCGCACCACCCGAAAGCCGATGAAACCGTTCTTTACGTAGGGCTTTACATATTCCCTGGCTGTAGTGCGCATACTATCTGTATTGTGATACCAGGAGCCGCCCCGGATCACTTTGTCTGTTCCATCCTGGGGGCCGCTAAATAGATTTCCCGTGCGGTAGCTATAGGGAGCATACCAATTCCACACCCATTCATAGACGTTTCCGCTCAGATCATAGATCTTCAGTGAATTGGGCTTTTTGCTGCCTACAGCTTTGCTGCGGCCAGAGGAGTTTTCGGAATACCAGCCCACCTCGTCTGGATCATCGGAGCCGCTGTAAAGCTGGAAGTTTTTACCTTTCCCGGCTTTGGCGGCCAGTTCCCATTCCGCTTCGGTGGGCAGGCGATAGCCATCTGCATCAAAATCACAGACGATATCGGTGCCATGATAGTCATAGGCAGGCGTAAGTCCATCTTTCAGACTTTTGGCATTGCAGTACTCGATTGCATCATAAAATGAGACATTATCCACGGGGAGCTTTGCCCCGATATACAGAGAGGGATTGGTGGGATAGACCATATTCCACTGCTCTTGAGTGATCTCCAGAGGGCTGATCATGAATCCGGCAAGCTTGATGGTGAGCAGAGGGAATTCATTGTCTTTGGCTTCAGGGCTGATGCTGCCCATGATCAGGGTGTCCGACGGAACCCAGAGCATTTCCAGAGGGGAGTTTTCTGCGAGGGTGGAAAGATCGATATCGTCAAGATTTACAGCTTCTTCGGTTTCTGTGGTTTTAAACTTCGGTTTCCGCCGAAAAACAAAATGTTGAATCAGGACATAAGATAAAATGATTACACTCAATATCATCAAGATGAGGAAGCGCTTTCTCATGGTGCCGAGATCCTTCTGGGTTTCTACAGAAGTCTCAGGCTTTTTCTCGTAATATGTGGTTTGGGGAATGGGTTTGGGTATAGTGGGGGCTGCTGGCTTTTCTAAAGGAGGCGATATAGGAGCTGCGGTGTGCTTGGGAGGTTCTTCTGCTTTAGTGCTTTTAGGCTCTGGGACTTCTTCTGGCTTTGCTTCCGGTAGTTCAGAAGGCTGCGCTGGCTCTTCGACTTCTTCTTCCTCTTCCATTGGTGGCAAAGATATTGTGGGTTCATCCTGGATCACTGGCCAGGCAAGATCATCCTGGATATCCGGTTTTTTGGGGTCTTCTTGAATCGGGGCTGGGGATTCTTGGGGTAATTCCGTGATTTCAGGCTCGATTTCACTTTCTATTTCAAAGATTTCAGGGATGGATGGCTCGGGCAGGAGCTCATCCTCAGGCTCGGCTTCAGCTATTAGCTCTGGCGTAGATTCCTCAGCAAAGCTTATTTCAGGAGGCAGGTCTTCTATTTCCGGTTCAATCGGCTCGGTAGCAGGTGCTTCAGCTTCATCCAGAGCTTCATCATCTGCCTCAGCTAATTCGGGCTCAGGCGCTGAGATCTGCACTAGCTCTTCTGCAGGTTCATGGTAGCTCCAGTCAAGATCTGGCACCTCTTGCTGCAAGGTATCCAGCAGTTCAGCAAAATCCTTAATTCTCTCGTCTGGATCCAGCTTCAGACAGGCAAGCAGAACGCTGTACAGCCCATCTGGCACCTTTTCTGCAGAGGGCAGGGTCACACCCCTGCTAAAGCTTTGCATCTTCTGTTCATCCGGGCCCACGAAGCTATCCAAGCGCCAAGGCAATTCCTTGCACAAGATCTGATAGAGCACTACTGCCCAGGAAAATATGTCAGAATTCGGATGAGGATTACTGGTTTTGAAGATCTCCGGAGCCACATAGAGTATGGGATAGCGATAGCTAAAATTACCTTCAGAGTGTTTCCAGGCATCACGATTCTTACCAAAGCCAATCACTTTCAGCTCTGAAGCTGCATTGATTATGAGGTTGTAAGGATTGAGATTGTAATGCCAGACATCCCTGCCTGCAGCATAGATCAGGGCGTGCAGAAGGTCTCGCGCCCAGACCAGGCCTTGGTTGTAAGTGATGTTTTCAGAATTTTGTCTTAGATATTCGATCAGAGACAGTCCCGGGGCATATTCAGCGACCAGGTATTGGCTGAGGCCTTCTGAAAAACAGTCCAATCCTTTGCGGATGTGTGGGTGTTCAAGATGCACAGAGGCCC
>JAQUJJ010000115.1 GCA_028681035.1 Candidatus Cloacimonadota bacterium | reverse complement strand
CATGGAAGAAAAGGAGTTTAACGATGTGCTCAAGAAAACCGGTATGCTCTTTCAAAGTGGGGCTCTGCTGAATTCCATCTCGATCTATGAGAATGTCTCAATTCCTCTGGAGATGCACACCAAGCTTTCCGCCAAAATTAGAGACCGGATTATCCGCGTCAAGCTTGCTCTGGTAGGCTTGGCAGAGGCTATTCACATGTTCCCATCAGAGCTTTCCGGGGGCATGAAGAAACGAGCCGCTTTGGCCAGAGCTTTGGCGATGGACCCCGAAATCCTTTTTTGTGATGAGCCTTCAGCAGGCTTGGATCCCATTACCTCTGCGTCTCTGGATGAGCTGATTCTGAGCCTCAAAAAGCAGCTCGGGATGACTATCGTGATCGTGACCCATGAGCTTGCCTCTATCCATCGCATTGCCGATAAGATCATTTTTCTGGATGCCGGCAAGATGCTTTTTTATGGAACTTTGGATGAAGCCAAATCTGCTGGAATCCCGGAAATAGATACGTTCTTTAAAGTGGGTCAGTTTTGAGCCTGAAAATCATCGTAGCCATGACGCGGGGCCGTGTGATCGGCAAAGACAATCAAATGCCCTGGCATATCCCTGAAGACCTGGCTCATTTCAAAAAAGAGACCACCGGTCATAGCATCATCATGGGCCGTAAGACCTATCTCTCCATAGGCAGGGCTTTGCCAAACCGCAAGAACATCGTGCTCAGCCGTGATGAATCTTTTGCTGGGAAAGACCTGATAGTTTATCATAGCCTTGCCGAAGCCATAGCAGCAGAGCCAGATGCCTTTATCATCGGCGGAGCAGCTATATTTGAACAGGCTTTGCCCTTGGTGGACGAGCTCTATATCACTCACATCGAGGCAGAGATAGAAGGGGATCGTAAGTTTCCAGAGCTAAATTGGCAGCTCTGGCACGAGGAAGAATGTCAAGAGGCTGATACTAAAAGCGGGTATAAGCTGAGGTTTTGCAAATATAAGAGAAAGTAAAGAAACAGTGAGGTTTCCATGAAATTTAAAGCGTTTATCAAGCTATTTAACCGCCATGATTCTGCCGTCAATACTGTGCCTGGACAGAAGAAAATCATCATCAGCGCTCTGATTCTGGGCTCAGGCCATTCCGGAATCTGGCACTATATAGTAGCCACCACCACAGAGCTCCTGAAAGACCACCAGGTCACCCTGCTCATCCATCCCTCAGACAGGGCAGTATTTCCCCTTCAGCATGCCAATCTGCACTTTATCGAAATCCCCGAATTCCTCAAAAAACCTGTCCTATCCACGTTCTTCCATCTCTATATCCTCCCCTGGTGGCCTGGCTTCAAACGCTATGATCTTGTATTTTTACCGGCAGGAAACCGCCGCCTTTTTGCGCACTATCCTCCCCAGACTGTCCTCACTTTTCACATTCTACCTCAGTTCTCTCTTAGCCGTAAGCATGATCTCTTCCGCCTGCTTTATCTCAAATTCATGATGGGCCGCTATCTGCACAAAGCCCCAATCATCTATGCCACCAGCGAAAGCACCAAAAGCGATCTACGTCGGCTTTTTGGCATCCCGGGAAATCGCATTCGGGTCAATTACAACGGTTATGATCCAGAAAGCCTGGAAAATCCAACAGCGCTCAGCGAACTCAAAACGAAATTCGGCATCAAAGGCAAATACATCCTCTATGTGTCCCGCATCGGAGATGCCGCGCGCAACCACCTGAACCTGCTGGCTGCCTATCAAAAATTAGTTCAAACTGTAGGTGACCAATATGAACTGGTCTGCGTCGGAGAAATACTGGATGGGGCAGACAAGGTGATGCTATCCTGGAGTAGGCTGGGCTGCCAAAGGCAGATCCATTTCCCTGGTTATGTAGATAGACCTGATCTGGCTGGCCTCTACAAACACGCTTCCCTGTATGTACTTCCTTCCCTACATGAAGTCTATGGCATTCCCCTGCTGGAAGCCTTTGCCTCTGGAGTGCCGGTAGTTTGCTCTAATACTTCCTCCCTGCCGGAAATCGGAAAAAACGCTGTCCTGACCTTCGATCCCACCCGCCCCAAAGAGATCGCCAAGGCTATGTCAAGCGTCCTGCAGAGTGTGGAGCTGGCCAATCAATTGACCGCCAGAGCCTATAAACGTTTGGAAGACTTTAGCTGGGAGCGGCATTGCAGAAGACTGACAGAGACTATGCAAGAGAATGTTGATAGCTGAGTTCAGCCTTTGTACTCCGAATCCATCGAACTTAGGTGTGATTCGTCTTTAATCCAACTTATGGTTTTTTAAAAGCAAATTGGGAGAATTGGCCAATGAAGAGGAAAAACTGCCGCTCCTTCTCAAAGCTATTCCCAGATTGGTGCTTGCTAAATCTATAAAAGACGCTTAATCGGAAATGCAAATAATGAAAACAAGGAAAAAGGATGTAATTGGGCCTATCACCAGAGATATATTACCAGAAGCGAGCACTTGCAAGCTTACTCCACATACTGTGAAACTATGAGTTGAATTTACACCAACCTTTGAGACGTCACTCTTGAGTCTACTAAAATCAAGTTATGGAACAAAATTTGCACATCAGTTTATTAGTTTAAAAATAAGGAGTCAAGGAGTTTGTCATGAAAAAGTCCATCATCAGCTTAGTTTTAGCTCTTGCCTGTTCATCCATCACTCTTAATGCGCAGCTAAGGGGTTTTAATAGTGAAGCTTTTACCAGCACATCAGATATGACCTGTTCCATTGAAGATAGTGTTTATCTGTATCTGGGTACCCAAGGCGGGCTTTTACGGGTAAATAGATCTACTTTAGAGACTCAGCTATTCCATATCGCAAATTCTCCCCTATCATCAAATCATATTAAGGCCCTGGCTTTTGATCTTGACCACACATTATGGGTAGGAACGTCCGCAGGGATCAGCAGCTTTGATGGCAGCTTTTGGCAGAGCTATTATAATGACGTAACTTTTACTGATCTTTACAGCATCTGCGTAGATACAAACGGGAACGTCTTTGTAAGTGGTGATTTGGGAAACAACTATTATTGCCCCTCGGTTGTGAAATACGATGGAAGCAGTTGGTCGGTATATAATGCAACGAATTCAGACTTGCCGTATGTGCCCGTCATTGATCTTGCCGCCGGGCCAAATGGTGAAATGTGGATGCTATCTTTTAACTTCTACGAATGGTATGGGCCCGGAGGAACTTCCGGTTATCAGCTTGATATGTATCTTAGTTCACTTATAGACGGTACTTTAAGCGTGAAAGATCTGCAAGGTAATGAACCAGGCTTGCCAGCTTTTGGATATATTCAACACTTGGAAATAGATTCTGAGGGGACTGTTTGGCTTTTATCCGAGCATTATCCTTCTGCTCTTTATAAATTCTGTGAGGGACTGTGGACAAGCTACTTATGCCCAGACTTAGTAGAGCCAGATTTCTATGCACATTCAATGCTTATAGATGACGAAGATAATCTGTGGCTGAATACTTCTACAAAGTTGGCCTGTCTGCCTCCAAATCTCAGTTCACCTACCGTTCATGATCTTAGCGGAAATTCTTATTATGCTACCAAGATACACTCTATTTATGATAACAGGCTAATCCTGGGATCATCTGATTATGCAAGTGCTTACCATGCAAATCGGGGTTATCTTAGCTTTGATGGCACTCAATTCAGTGAGCACAGCACTGCTCAAAATCCAATTGAAAATGTAAGTGATTTCAATGCTTATGCAGTGGATACTTTGGGTAATCTCTGGATTGCACCCTCTTCAAGCCAGGGTCTCTTCAAATGGGACGGTTCAAGCTGGACACAATATACCACTGCAAATAGTTCCCTTACGAACAATAACGTCAACAGCATCTATGCAGATACCAATGGCATGATCTGGATAGGTACCCTGGGCCATCTAACGCGCATAGTAGGTAATACATGGACTGTTTATGATTGTGAAGGATATGGCTTGTGGAACCCACGACAGATCGTTCGCAGTTCAAACAACCGGCTTTACGTAAGGGATAATAGCAGCATTTTTTGTTGGAATATCATTGATGAAACAGGGCAGGTGTATCTCAGCACAGACAATGACCTTTTGCCCAGTTCCCTTATGCGGGATTTGATTATGGGTCCCGATAACTACTTGTGGGTAGCCACGGAGGCTGGGCTTGTGCGCGCCCGGGGAAACAGTGTTTCTTTTTTCAATACCAGCAACACAGAATTCAGCACTTCTGATTTCCGTGCTCTGTGCAGAGACGGAGCTGATATCTGGGTGGCCACTTACGAAGGTGAGCTTGCGCGTATTACAGATCAATTCGAAATGCATGATTTATCCGGTTTTGCAGATCACCCTCAGCAATTGATGGATATGGCCATTGACAATGAACACAGAATATGGATCACCACCAGATACGGACCGCTGTATCAATATGCTGATGGAATTTTGAGCACTGCCGATACCGCAGGCTCTGCGCTTAAATCAAACAGATACTGCAGGGTACTCAGCGCAGCGGATGGCACTAAATGGATATATGTGTACCCAAAGTGTATTATGAGCTTCTCAGGAGAGATAGTGGAAAATGACGATCCTGCAGCAAGTCCCATCCCGCAGGCAAAGCTGAACAACTATCCCAATCCCTTCTCCGAAGGCACTACCCTGAGTTTTTACTCCGAAACTAAGGAACTCCTTACCCTAAAGATTTACAACATTAAAGGTCAGGAAGTTTTTAGTATCAGCATCAACGCCACCGCCGCCGATGAAACTTCCTGGTATTGGAATGGCTTGGACCTACATGGCAAAAAAGTAGCCACAGGTATCTACCTGGCCAGGATAGAGGGCAGAAACTTCCGTGCTCAACGCCGGATGATAATGATCAAGTAGCTTTTATTCCACCTATTAGCAAACAAAAAGCCTGGATAAGATTGCCAAGTCGCTAAATCTCTCTATCCAGATACTGATATCCCGGGATTTGCGGCAAGAGCTTATCCTCCACCGCGGCTTTCACAGAGCGGCAAGGCAGATTTTGCTCCACTATCTGCGCTTTGGTGATGGTTTTCAGATTCACCTGCTGGGGATACCTGGCCTGCATCGCCCACAGCATCTTGATATACATGCTATACCAAGACGGCAGGCGTACGCTATCGTCTCTATCCATAAGCGAGCTTAAGTACATACGAAAGTCATTTCTATAGGCCTCACTGGGGTTGATCGCCTTAATCTGGCGAGAGATATCCCGGTAAGCATGATTTTGCGGCTGGATCGGCATCTTGGGAGCGCGGCGCATCAAGGTCCGCTTTAACTTGGGGTGATAGTAATATATGGCTCCGTCCAGCTTGCCGGAAAAGCCTTTAATTCCTGCTTTTACATATGCTTTCATTGTTTCCTCCTGTTTTGTGCCATATTTCTCCCTCACTTCGAGCTGTCAATTACTTCTTCATCTACCCTTAATCAAGCCTTAACTATTAACGCTTGATTAAGGCTAGATAAAGATGTGATCTACTCCCTGGAGAGAGGGAGAAAGGTTCAATCCACATTGGATTTTCCACTGATTTTGGTTTGGTTGACAACTAAAGTGAAGATAAATAACCGCAACATTAATATTGCCGGATTGAGACATACATATCCTTAGATTTCATAGATTCCCTACAGCTTACATCTTCCTTGAAAGACTCCAGGTGGCGGTTTTTAACCGCCACCTGGAGTTTGGACATTTTCACTGGTTTACGCAGTAGGCCGGCCTTATCCCGGGGTGAATATTTAGGGCATCTTGCAACTTCGTATTCCCAATCATTTCCTTTCGTAGTTGGTTTACTAAGTCATTGCAGGAAGGTCTCACGGAGCCTTTTCTCCATTTCGGTAGGGGAAGATAATCTTCCGTGCGGTTCGGCCCGTATGTTTTTAAACTTGCAAGGAGCATAATGCTATATGCAGCTATCAGTAAGGATGGTACTTTCTCTACAGAATTGGGATTCCATACTTGCGCTTGACCAAGGCCCAGATTGTTCTTTTCATCCCGGTGGTTAACTTCTATTTCCCAGCGATTGATGTATTGTTGTATGATAATTTCTGCATCAAGCTCATAGTTGTTTGTCAGGATGTAGGCTTCTTGCTTATACATCTGCTTTTGCCCATATGATTTGTAGGGCTTGGGAGAAATGACAATAAGCCTTTGCTTTCTTCTCTTTGCACCTCGCTGCCAGAGCACATCTTTTACTTCCTTATATTTCACCATCCGAAGCTTCTTTCCTACGAATAATTTGGTTTGGATATAGGGGATGTTTTCATCTTGGCGAACAGAAAGAGGAGTGAAAGTCTCTTTTGAATAGAAGCGTTTAGACGAAGTGGTATCTTCAAAACAAAGCCTGGCATCCTTACGGCATCTTGCCGCAATATATGTGTTTTCGAGATCTGCTTGAAACACTGTTGAGTTACAAAACGAACCATCGGCAAGTATCAGCAAAGCCTTATCTTGGGCTCCAAGAGCATCATATCTTTGCCTTAACTCAGCTGCCTTTGCTACGAAAGCCACACTGAGATTATTCTGTTTTTTAAGTGTCAGGTACTCACTTTTCTCTTGTTCTGATGCTCTGTGACCTGGCTTTTTAACTGCAGGAACATTCGTAGCCGATACCGGAATCCCACGACTGACGTGAACATGATCGTCTTCTTTAATGTCTTCAAGATTCAACTGCTTATATAAAGGAAGGAGAGCAGCAAACTGCAAGATTCTATGTCCATATATAAGGTTGTTGCAAAAATGAGGAGAAAGAGGATCACGATAATAACCCGTTCCAGGAATCTTTTTCCCGGTTTTCTTGATCTTTGTGTCGTCAACTGCAACACTGATATAGTTTTCCTCAAAGTAGGGTATGGTCTCTTCTATCACCGCATCAAAAAGGGCAGCATCGTGCCACTTGCTTCTTGAGAATAGCTTGAAAGCAGAACTCCAATCCGTATCGTCCAACCCTGCATACACCAGGCTTTGGGTAATAGTGTTACGACTGGGATTGAGCAAAAGGCAAAACGCAGTTCTGATGGCCTTCATCATTGTCCGTTCCTGGGGAAAGACATCATCCATCTTGAGCATCATACTGTATAGCATATCGCAGAATTCCATGACCCTAACCATCCTTTTCCTGTGTGGCATAAAGTTCTCTATACTCAATCAAGCCGAAAGTGTTCGGGCCTGTCTTTATAAACCGATCAAAGCGATATACCTTCTTAAGCAAAGCAGATACGATTGATTCCCTTAATAGATCAATACCAAATCTCTCTTGGGCCACAGATATGATCTCAGATACATGTAGAGGATGCTTTACCTCTTTAAGTATGTCATATACATACGTAACCTGGGATACAGGTTGATTATCATCATCAACAGGCTGTTCTTTCTCGCCTTTCAAGGCATTTCTAACAGCCCGCAACCGTGCCATAGCCTTGATCTCTTCTACCTCAAGAATGATTCGACGGATGTCGTTGTCTTTCATGTTGGACTCCTTATTAAGTTTGAACCCACTATTCAGAAAGGAGTAGGTATGTCAAGAACTATTATTATGCCATACGTAAAATGTCCAAACTCCAGGTGGCGGTTTTTAACCGCCACGCTACGGAATGCTGTCTGGTCAAGACTCCTTCCTGGCCTTTGAAGGCCAGGCACCCGCAGCTCTATTGTTTATTAATTCAGATCATAGAGATGGCTTCGATTTTGAGGTCACATCATTCAAGAGCTACATAAATGCTTTTTCGCTGGCAAATCAAGATAATTCATGGAATATGAGCTTGAGCTGCGTTGTGCCCGGCCTTAAAAGGCCGAGAAATCGTCTTAGCTAGGGTTGTCGCTTGCGGAACAAGGGTTAAAACCCTTGCCTAACGTCTTTTAAGGCGTGATTGAGTTTTACAGGTAGATTCAAGACGAGATCGAGCTCTGCAAAACCTTAGTATTGATGAAACATCTATGGCCTATATATTCCTTGAAAAACAGAGAGCCTATATCTTCCTGGAAACACCTATGGCCTATATATTCCTTGAAACACAGAGAGCTTTCATCCTCCTTGAAAGACTTTAGGTGGCGGCTTTAACCGCCACACCACTGGCTGCTATCTGCCAAAAGACGATTTCCTGGCCTTTGAAGGCCAGGCACCCGCAGCTCTATTGTTTATTAATTCAGATCATAGAGATGGCTTCGATATCGAGGTCACATCATTCAAGAGCTACATAAATGCCTTTTCGCCGGCAAATCAGGATGATTCATGGAACATGAGCTTGAGCTGCGTTGTGCCCGGCCTTAAAAGGCCGGGAAATCGTCTAGGGGTGGCTTGTCGCTTGCGGAACAAGGGTTAAAACCCTTGCCTAACGTCTTTTAAGGCGTGATTGAGTTTTGCAGGTAGATTCAAGACGAGATCGAGCTCTGCAAAACCTTAGTATTGATGAAACATCTATGGCCTATATCTTCCTTGAAAGATAGAGAGCTTATATCTTCCTGGAAACACCTATGGCCTATATATTCCTTGAAACACAGAGAGCTTTCATCCTCCTTGAAAGACTTTAGGTGGCGGCTTTAACCGCCACACCACGGGCTGCTATCTGCTAAAAGACGATTTCCGTGCCCTTTTAAGGCGCGGGCAAGGTCTCCGGATTATGTTTTGCCGGATCATAATATTTCAAAAGCTCTTTATCAAAACTCTCTAGCTCCTGCTCCAGGCTATTATTCGTATGATGCTCTTCCTGACGAAAGATATACCTTTTCACCGTCTCCAACATAGATGGGCTGACGCTGAATATGCTATATCCACTTTGCCAGTACAAACGAGGAAGATTGGCAGAAAACTCTTTGTTGTACCAATGTGAGCTGCCACCTTTTATCGCCTGAAGAGAATCTGAAATAGATATATGCCGAGGCAAGCAGGCGAGGACATGAACGTGATCCTGGGTCCCATTGATCAGGATAGGAAGCCCGCCTTTCTCTTTGATTATTGCCGCCATGTATTGATAAAGACGCGCGCGGTAATCCGGATGAATCGTTTGCTGGCGATTCTTTGTAGCAAAGACCACGTGGTAAAGTAGTATGGAATATGAATTCGTAGCCATGTTTAAACTTAATAATTTTGCAGTCACAGTTAAAAGGTTTGGGGTATTTGTAAAGGGAAATGTTGGATCTCTCCTTGAATATGTTGAGGTTGGCATTAGGGATCTGTCTGAGAGATTCATATTTTTATAGATTTTGGTTATGTGGATTCCATATCGCTGGCAAATCGAGATGAATCGTGAAATATGAGCTTGAGCGGCGGTGTGCCCGGCCTTAAAAGGCCGGGAAATCGTCTTGTGTGGTGTTATCGCTTGCGGCACAAGGGTTAAAACCCTTGCCTAAGGTCTTTCAAGGAAGATTTTAGCTGTACAATGATAATCATTATCTATAGCTATTGTCTGCGTTGGGGAGGTATGGACTCGACACCCAGCTTTTCCGCTATGAGATGTGCATCCCCAAAGCCATCCAAAACATGGGCGTCTGAGCCCAGGGAAAAAAGGCTGCCACCCAGGTCTTGATACATTTGGAGATATAAGGGCTCCGGGATCACTTCCTGATAGGGTTTACGCAAGCTACTCAGATTTATTTCCAGAGCGATGCCGCGCTCGATGATCACCTGGAAGATATCTTTGAGGATAGGAAGGGCAGAGCTCTCATCTGGAGCGTCTTCGTAGTATCTCTTATACACACCCAGGTGCGCCAGAACATCTATCTCACAAGTGCTCGCCAGCTTGAGATTGTGCAGATAGTATTCCTGGATCTCTTTACGGCTAAGCGGCTTTTTGAGAGGAATGGCTACGTTTAAGTGTTCGGAGACAAAGTGCACAGAGCCCAGGATGGGGAAAAAGTCAAAGCCGTCGATCAGATTTTGGGCAAAATCCCGCACCTGGTGATAATCTCCGATCTCGATTCCCTTATGCAGCTTTACTTCCGGGTATTTACCCTGTAGAGCTTGGATGTAGGCCTGATACTTGCTGAGCGAAGGCAGGCCATAGATGCTGAGTTCCTGGGGCAGCAGGTCCAGATGCTCAGTAATGGCGATCTCGTCATACTGCAGTTTTACAGCCTTTTGGAGCAGCTCGTCTCCCGTCATTCTGCTATCGAAACTGTATTGGGTATGCAGGTGAAAATCGTATTTCATTTGGCCAGCAATGCGGCACCCAAGGCACCGGTGATCTCAGGATCGGGAGGTATCAGTAGCTCTGTCTTTAGCATTTTGCCTATACACAGGGCAAGATCTGCACCTTGAGCCACGCCACCAGTAAAGACTATGGGCGGCTCACAGATCAGAGGCGCCATCTGTGTATAGATCCTGCGGGCGATGCTCATATTTACCGCTCTGGCGATATTGGCAACTGTATTTCCGGTTGCCAGCAGGCCAATGATTTCGGTTTCGGCAAAGACCACACAGGTGGAGCTTAAGGGGATTTCAAGATCGGATTTTGAAGCCAGACGCGAGAGTTCATCAAGATCGCATTCCAGGCGCATAGCGGTCATTTCCAGAAACCTGCCTGTTCCAGCTGCGCATTTGTCATTCATCACAAAGTCTTTAACGCTGCCATCAGCATTCAAAGTGATAATCTTGGAATCCTGACCGCCGATATCGATCACAGTCCTGGCCATGGGGAAGAGGAAGTAACAGGCGGCGGCATGGCAGCTAATCTCGCTTTTGATAGTATCTGCCTGAGTGTACATCTTTCTGCCATAACCGGTTACACAAGAAACTGCTATATTTTCTGCGGCTCCGGCCTGCTGGGCTTTTTGAATTAGTTCATCCACAGCCCCGGTTGCCGAGATCTGAGTAGCCTGCCAGGCGCTAAAAACTATCTCTTGCTTATCAGACTCGAAAATGACGATCTTGGTATTGCGGGAGCCGATGTCGATGCCGAGAGTCAACACACTACACCATCACAAAGCTGGTTTGATTCTCCGGATTCAGATAGAGCTGAACCAGATCATGAATCTGCGCCAAGTTTGTATTTGTGATGCGCTGTTCTACATCCAGGTAAAAGTCCAGGTCATAATCC
>JAQUJJ010000351.1 GCA_028681035.1 Candidatus Cloacimonadota bacterium | reverse complement strand
ATAAATCTGCCCTTAAGTAATTCACAGTTTAACCCCATACATAGAGGAACTTTATATATATGGCTAATTCCTACGTTTATTATACAGGAGATGGTCGTACTACTAACTTCCAGATTACCTTTGATTACCTTTCAAAGGAGTTCGTACAGGTATACCTTGATGGTGTGCTTCTGGATGTTGATACTGACTACATCTTCGCAGGTGATAGAACTATTGTAATCCCTTCTATTCCTCCTGTTGATTCTATGGTGTTTATCCAGAGGGTAACATCTAAGAACCGCTTGGTAGAGTTTAGAGATGCTTCTATCTTGATTGCCAAGGACCTTGATGTATCTGCTTTACAGGCAATCCATATTGCTGAAGAAGCTGATGATAATACTCAGAAGTCTATACAGGCTAACGCTAGTGGAAACTTTGATGCACTCAACCGAAGACTTATTAACTTAGGTGCTCCAGTTGACGGTACAGATGGAGTTAACAAGCAGTATGTTGATACACGCCTTGATACTGATGTAGCCAATGCTGTAGCTGCTAGGGATGCTTCCATTGTAGCTCAGGGGCTATCAGAGGATGCTAGGGATGCTTCCATTGTAGCTCAAGGGCTCTCAGAGGATGCTAGGGATGCCTCCGTTACAGCTAAGGGGTTATCAGAGAGTGCTAGGGATGCCGCTCAAGGGTTTGCTAATACTGCTGATGTAAGGGCTACACAGGCCTCTGGGAGTGCTATAGTTGCCGCACAGGAGGCACAGGATGCACTGGCGGCGAAGCTGGCAGCAGAGGCAATCAGCGTTGAGGCTGCGAGGCGGGCATACAACTACATTATCAATGGTAATTTCAGTATATGGCAGAGAGGGGTGAGTCAAACAACTAGTGGATATGGGTCAGACGATAGGTGGTTCAATCAACATTATGGTACAACAACAAAAACACATACCAGACAGGTGCTTCCGATTAGCATGGCTGACATAGGCAAATATTATTCTGTCACAACTGTAACAAGTGGCACTATGGCATCAGATTACTGTATTAAATCTCAAAGAATTGAAGGGGTGCAAACATTAGCAGGAAAGAAAGCTACACTCTCCTTCTACGCCAACGGGTCACAGAATAGTGCTATTGGTATTGAATTTATTCAGAACTTTGGAACAGGAGGTACTCCTTCTAGCCCTATAACTAGTATAGGCGTCAATAAAGTTAACATAACAACTGTACCTACCAGATATACAGTAACTGTGGATATTCCTTCAGTAAGTGGTAAAACTATTGGAACCTATGGAACTGATTACTTAGAGGTGCGTTTTTGGTTTAGTGCAGGAAGTAACTACATTACCTACTCTAGTGACATTGGCCTTCAATCTGGATCATTCTCATTAATGGATGTCTCACTTGTCGAAGGTGATGTTGACGTTAAGTATATACCTAGAAGTTATGGGGAAGAGTTAGCGTTGTGTCAGAGGTATTATGAGAATGGCTTCTTTCAATGGAACGGGGTTGTTATGAGCGGGCTTAATGTATCTCATAGAGTACCTTTTGTAACAACAAAAAGAACATTAGCAAATGTAACTTTAAATAACATTTATTATGTGGCTTTAACCAGAGCTAAACCAGTGTCAATTTATACTAAGGGATTTGGTGTTATAGCAGATACAGATATTGTCAATCCAGGGCAAGCATCTTATTCTCTTCATTGGACCGCAGACGCAGAACTTTAATCCCTCTAAGGAGAACAACATATATATATGATTACAAGAGTTAAATACACAGACCTCGACAATACCCAAGTCAAGATCACTCTTGATGATGGTCGAGAAATGTTTACTACTAGTGTTGAAGGAGCAACATGGCTTCATGTTGAATTAAATGAATGGCTCAAGGATAATACACCACTTCCCTTTATGACAGAAGAGGAACTTGCACAGAAAGCTATTGATGATGCTCGTGAAGCCTTTAAGTCCAGTCGCTCGGCAGTCGTGAAAAGTATCAAGGTAACTGTAGGTGATAAGGTGTTTGATGGTGATGAAACCTCACAGACACGCATGGCCAGAGCTATTGTTGTAATGACTGATACTGAAACTGTCCTTTGGGTACTGGCTGATAATACACAGGTACAGGTAACAAAAGCTGAATTGACCGAAGCACTGCGGCTTGCTGGTGAAGCTCAAACTCAAGCTTGGTATAACCTACATCTAATGTACGTTAGAGGTAGACAACATGATAGAGATGGACTTCAAGAACGAAGTTATTAAGTCTGTCCCTCCTGTAGTAGTGTCAGGGTTCACATTGTTTGGTATTGAACTTAATGATTGGGTTATCATCCTAACCATTGTTTATATATTCATCCAGTGTGTAGCCCTGACCTTTCGTATCCATAGGGATCAATGCGTGTTTAAGTACCGCATGAGGAAACTCTATGGTAGACGAAAGGAGGACCAGAAGATGCCAATAGGATGTTCCCTACATAACATCTCAGATAAGGAGATTGAAGAGGATGAGTGAAGAAGAAAGTAAGAGTGCCCTTGAGAGGCTCCTAGTACAGATTCATAGTGAGATAGCTGAGACTATGTTGGCTGACCTCCGTGATCCTGATAAGCGTACCCCTCAGTTGTATGGTCAGATCATTAAGTTCCTTAAGGATAATGGTATTGACATGCTGTACTGCGAGAAGGGTAAGAACAAGAGCGCCTTC
>JAQUJJ010000350.1 GCA_028681035.1 Candidatus Cloacimonadota bacterium | reverse complement strand
GTAAGCGTCCAACAAGAAGGTGGATGGAATCCCGGTTTGCAGTATGAGATAATTGCTCTAAATCAATATACAGAGTTTTTCGAGTAGCTTGAAAAACTCTCAAGGAGGTTTAGAGTTGACTACTAAGGAAATCACTCGACAATATCGTTTAAATCAATGGATAGAAATTATCAAAGAATGCCGCAGTAGCGGACAGAAAATTTCAGAATGGTGTGCTGAGAAAGATATAAGCACGGCAAGTTACTATTATTGGTTAAAACTTGTACGCACAGCTGCCTGCGAATCACTTCCAGCTCTTAATTCTGGCAATCAGCAAATTGTGCCAGTGAAAATGTCAACCTCTCCAAATATATCCGAACCCAAACCCGCACAGCAAGACAGTGTTTCTCATATCATCTTGCGAGTTGGTGCCGTTACGTTGGAACTTCATAATGGTGCAGGTACAGATTTGATTGAAAATACCTTAAGGGCGCTTGCAAATGTTCGGTGATATCTCAAAAGCAGAACAAATTTACATCGCTTGTGGTTATACGGATATGCGCCGCTCCATAGATGGTCTTATTATGATCATTAAGAACAACTTTCAACTAAACCCTTTCCAAAATAGCCTGTTTTTATTCTGCGGTCGAAGGCGTGATCGTATGAAGGCTCTTTATTGGGAAGGTGATGGCTTTGTTATTCTTTACAAGAGGCTCGAAAGTGGGAATTTTTATTGGCCAAAGAGTGCTGAAGCTGTTCGTACCATCACAGAGCAGCAGCTTCGATGGCTTTTAGAAGGACTTTGTATTGACCAGCCCAAAGCAGTAAAGAAACTGGATACAACGGCTTGGATATGACAAACATAAAAACGCCGTGGAGCTATATAATTACTGGCTTTAATGGTGTTTTTGTGGTATAATTAATACACTGAATTACACTAGAGGACGACGTTATTATGACATTATCCGAGCAGTTAGTTGCTTTAGAAAAACGCATAATTGAACTTGAGCAAGATAATAAGCGTGTACCAGCACTTGAACAAGAAAACAAGCGACTGCATGACACAGTTGCTTATTTGACTAAAAAACTTTTTGGCAAAAGTTCAGAGAAAACATCTTCCATTTCTGAGGGGCAGATGTCTCTTTTTGATGAGATTATGATATTTAATGAAGCCGAGGATCAGGCTAATCCGAATATCGAAGAACCAGATTTGAGAACGGAAGCAGAAAAACACTGTAAAAAGCGTTATAAAGGACAGCGCAAAGATACGCTCCAAAACTTGGAACGTGTGAAGAAGGTATATCATTTAGCCGCCAATGAACGTTCCTGTGATATCTGTACCACGGAATTGGTACCAGTCGGCGAAGAATTCGTTCGTTCAGAGCTGGAATTCATTCCAGCTCAAATCCGGGTAATTGACTATTACCGCGAAACTTTAGAGTGTCGAACCTGCCGGAAAGATGGCAAATCGCATATGGAATCAGCTATTACGCCAGCTCCAGTTATTTTACATTCTCTATCTTCACCTTCAACAATTGCTTGGGTAATACATCAAAAGTTTGTTAATGCCGTTCCTTTATATCGCCAGGAAAAAGAGTGGAAGATGCTTGGCATCACCTTAAGCCGAGCAACTTTGTCTAATTGGCTTTTAGTGGTGGCTCGCGATTGGCTCTTACCTATTGTAGAGAGGTTACATCAGGAAATACTGAAAGAACGCTACGCCCATGCTGATGAAACTCCCCTTCAAGTACTTCAGGAAGAGGGGCGAAAAAATACAACTAAATCATATATGTGGGTTTACAGCACCGGGCAGTATGGAGATCACCCCATTCGATTGTTTGAATATCAGCCTGGCCGTGCTGGCAATTATCCAAAGAAGTTTCTCAAAGGATTCAAAGGATTTCTCCATTCAGATGCGTATTCTGGCTATGATAAAGTGGGTGACGTCATTCACTGCTATTGCTGGGCCCATGTGCGTAGGAAAATGGTGGATATTTTGCCCAAGGACATGAAGTCTCCCGAAGCCACTTTGCCAGCAAAGGGCATTGCTTTTTGCAACAAGTTATTCGAAATAGAAAGATCGCTAAAATCTCTAACGAGCGCAGAACGTAAAAAACAGCGTCTAGAACTGGAATCTCCTGTTTTAGAGGCCTTTTGGACGTGGGTTGATTCATCTCTGCAAAATGTACCGCCTAAATCCAATATCAGTGCAGCACTGTCATATGCACGTAACCATAAAACCAGATTAATGAACTATCTAGAAGATGGAAACTGTTCCATCTCCAATAATTTGGCGGAAAATAGTATTCGTCCCTTTACGGTGGGGCGGAAAAATTGGTTGTTTAGCGGTAGTCCAAAAGGTGCTGTAGCCAGTGCCGCCATATATAGTTTAGTTGAAACCGCAAAAGCCAACAAATTAAATCCTTACCATTATTTAAAGTTTATCTTAGAAGATTTACCAGGACTTCCATTTCGGCAATATCCAGAAATACTGAACAGGTATCTCCCATGGAATCCAGATATCCAAGAAAATTGTAAGTAGAGCAAGACTTGAGTATTATTATACATCAGGTTTGGCTCTTTTTTTATCCACTATCTTATTGGGCGGTTACGTACATTTCGGTATCAGCTTTCTTAATCAGAGTATTAACAGAAACAGGATTTACAGGATCGTATTCCGCGAATCCATGGCTGACACTGATGGTATAGTTATTATTTTGGGTCACATTA
>JAQUJJ010000114.1 GCA_028681035.1 Candidatus Cloacimonadota bacterium | reverse complement strand
TCTTTTCCTGCCACTTGGACAGATTATATGGACTTAACTGTTGGTCATTCCTTCACTCAAATGAAGGAGATTGGTTGCTATACGCTTCTAAGAACAGAATCTTGGATTAATGGAATGACTGGATACTACCACGAAACCTACAGAACTCCATTTATGCCTCTGAGCCAGATTTATCATACTGCATTTACTGTGCCAAGAGCAGTGATCGATACCAGAGTCGTTGTAAAAGCTATTATGGATGTTAACAGTAGTCTGAGCAGTGATCCTGTTTATCAACTTATCAGTTTCGCTACAAACATAAACAACGTTGCCAATCAAAGCGCAATTTATCCTCATATTCCTGCTCAGTTGGTTACTGTATTGATGCAGGATTTAACTTTACCCAATGCTACCCAACCTAATACAACTATTAACTTAGTTAAATCATACTCAGTAGAAACAGGGAAAACACTGAGGTTCCAAAACTGCACTGTTAATTTGAACAATAGCGAATTTGGTATATTGGTCAATAATGGTCGGTTAGAGTTTTCGAATTGTATTGTTAACTGCTCAGAGGGTTTTATCCGGGCAAGCAGTGCTAACAGTGTTATTTCCATCACCAACGGAAGTGTCATAAATTTTAATACGGGCGACCAGACTTCACTACTGTCAAACGGTGCTCAACTAGTAATTGATGGTTCTTCGGTGAGTATTCAAAATGGAACAATAATTAATCTTTCAAATCGTAGCAGTTTTCTGGCAACAAACTCTGTTGTTAATTTAAACGGGGCAAATTTGCACCTGAGCGGTGCTTCCTCAGTGTCCATCGCAGAAAACAGCCAATTTATAGTTACGGGGAATTCTGTGATTAGTGGCGAGACTCTATGTACCTACTATGACCCTGCCAGTTCTGGCAACGGTTCTTTGTACGGAGCAGAAGTAGCAATTCCAGGAGATAGGATTATTGTAAATAGCAGCAAAATACAGGTAGCCGCGACTTCTTCAATAAGCGGAACCTCAAGATGGGATGGTATCAGCATTACAAATTGTTCTAACACTCCTGTTACATCATTCATCATGGGTCATATAAGCAATATTTCGGTTTTGAAGATAGACAATAGTGCAGTCGAGTTGACATCCTTACAGATTAATAATTGCGGTCAACTACAGTTAGTAAATGAATCAGATGTTATATTGTATAGTGTCAATTACCACCACAATGATTACGGTATATATGTAGATGAAAGCTATATTTGTGTAATATATTCTCATATTAATCATAATGGTTCAACAGGTTTATCAATTAGTTATCCATCACAGAATTATGGATTCCTGCGTGGAACAGAAATCGCGTTCAACCAGGGAAGCGGTATTGAATTACGTCATTCGTTGTTTAATCTTGTCCCATACACAGAAGCAAATAACATTCACGATAATACTAAGTATGGATACCTTAACTTAAGTAATGTACCCAGTTATGTTTACAGCACAAGTATAAATAACAATGATTCAGCAGAAGTGATTGCTATGTATGATGGATTCCCGATGTTCCGTAATCAGACTGACATGCCACAATCTTATGTACATGATACAGATGGGTTTAATCCGGCTTCGTTTGACAGGTATCTGTTAGCTGCTCTGGCATGCCCAGCGCAAAATGCATCAATAGACGTTCAATATCTGTCTATTGATACTTCCGATTTAACCAGATTCTTTCCCAATTCTTCTGTCTTTGTACTTCCATACCAACCGATAAGTGATGCAGAGATATTGTATGCTAATGCGCTTGAATTTATCTATATATATGATTACGCAACTGCATATACTACAATGAAAGCAATCATATCAGATTATCCTACCGCCCCGGCAGCCAAAAAAGCTCTTCCTTTCTTACCTTACCTAGATAAGGCCGTTGGAGGAGACTCAAGTATATTGTTGGCATACATTAACTCAATAAATGAACAAGCTTTACAAGAAGTAAAATTGGAAGCATTGGGTGTATTTAAATTATCTAATAAACAATATGACGATGCTATCTCTTATTTTGAACAAATCATCCAAAATCCTCCAAGTGAAGAAAAAAAGCTCATTGCTGAGTTAAATGAAGCGTATTGCTATTATAAGTTGGTGACAGAGGGAAGCAAAGTACTGCCAGAAAAAAGCCACAGAAAACCTATGACCTCCTTGGAATACGCCAAAATTCACGATGAGATAGTTGAGAAAATCATAAAAGTCTCTGATGGCACAAATGTGGAGAACGTGGTTCCTACCGTTGTGCTTGAAAACAATTATCCCAATCCATTTAATCCTGAAACAACAATCACATTTTCAGTACCGTTATCAAGTCATGTGGAACTATCAATATACAATATTAAGGGACAAAAAGTTATGTCTCTCTTAAATGGTTGTTTCAATAAAGGAAAACATAAAGTCGTTTGGAATGGTAAAGAGCAAGCCGGTAACAACGTTGCCTCCGGTATTTATTTCTCGCGGCTGGTTACAAATGGAATAGTGCTATCTAACAAAATGATACTAATGAAATAGTATCGTATGACCACATGAAAAGCCCGGGGCTAGACTCCGGGCTTTCTATTGGATCACACTTCCAATGATTTGACCTATATGAGATTTATAATCGATTGTCTTTGCTTGATCAGTTACCATCTGGAAATAGTGGATTGGAGCGATCAGGGTCTTGCCTTTCGGTCTATCAGATACCAGATAACCTCCAATTTGAAAGTCTTATATCTCTGGTTCTATGCTTTCATGGGTAGTTTTTTTTCTTGACCTGAGATGAGCAGGCAAATGTATATGATTCATTGAGAAAACAAGCGGACAATAATTATGTATATGACAATCTCTAAAAGGAATAGATACTATGGCGGAAGCAATATTCAAACAGTACCTTGCCAATCTGCAAGCCACTCTAAATCAGGGTGATGCCCGGGAAGAGAGCTTTTATGAGCATATCAAGACACTTCTTCTGCAGTATGCTGAGTTAACGAACAAGAAAAAGCCGGATATTACCATTCTGCCCAAAGCCACTGAAGCGGGTAATCCGGACTTCCGGGTCTGGGATGGTAAAAATCATATAACGGGATATATAGAAGCCAAAGCACCCAGTGTCTTTCATCTTGACCAGATCGAAACCTCAGAGCAGTTGAAGCGTTACCTAAAGGTCTTTCCCAATCTTATCCTCACCAATTTCTATGAGTTCCGGCTATATCAGCATGGCACAATGATTTGTTCTGCTATGATTGGCAGGGCATCCAATGCCATTACTTTGCATAAAACTCCCCCTCTCGAGCAAACAGAGCAGTTTAGTTACCTTTTAGAACGTTACTTTGCCTTTTCACTGCCTGCTATAGACAATCCCAAGTCACTTGCCAAGGAGCTAGCCAAGCGTACCCGTTTCCTGCGGGATGAGATTATAGCCATTGAACTGGCAGAAGAAGAGAGACAGGGCAAGAAAGTCCTCTTGGGCTTCTATGATTCCTTCAAACGTCTGCTGATCAATAAACTGACTCATGAACAATTTGCTGACCTCTATGCCCAAACACTCACTTACGGCATTTTTGCTGCTCGCACCAAGTCCGAAGGTGAATTTAACCGAGAGCTTATTTACAAATACATCCCCAATACACTGGGCGTGCTGAAAAGCATCTTTAAGTTTATCTCGTATGATGAACCACCCAAAGCTCTCGAAGTGCTGATAGATGACATTGCTGAAATTCTCTGCGTAACGGACATCAAGAAAATCCTGCACGCCTATTACAAAGAAGGCAAGGGAAGCGACCCTATCATTCATTTCTATGAGACTTTCCTCTCGGAATACGACCCGGCTCTGCGGGAAAAGCGGGGTGTATATTATACACCTGAGCCAGTGGTACGATATATAGTCAAATCCATCCACAGCATCCTCAAATCTCATTTCAAGCTCAAAGATGGACTGGCAGACAGTGCGGTTACATTGCTTGATCCGGCTGCAGGTACGCTTACTTTTCCGGCCGAAGCAATAAAGCTGGCAGTGCAGGAATATACTGATAAGTACGGCTCCGGCAGCATCAAGCAAATGATAAAGAATCACATTCTACCGCATTTCTATGCCCTGGAATTGATGATGGCTCCTTACACGGTGGGACATCTTAAAATCAGTTATCTCTTAGATGAACTTGGCTATCAAATGGCTGATGATGAACGGTTCAAGCTCTATCTAACGAACACCCTGGAAAAGGATTTGCCTGCCCAAATCGAGACTCCCTTTACCCACGACATTACTGAAGAATGCCTGCTTGCCAATATCGTAAAACAGGATGAGCCAGTCTTGGTGATCTTGGGAAATCCGCCTTATAGTGTTAATAGCGAAAATACCAATGAATGGACAGAGCAATTGCTCAAGCAGGATTGGGACGGGGCTGCCAGTTATTACAAAGTGGATGGAATGCCCTTGGGAGAAGCCAATTCCAAAATGCTGCAAGATGATTATGTGAAGTTTATCCGCTTCGCCCAGTGGAAGATTCATAAGGCAGGGAAAGGCATCGTAGGCATGGTAACTAACCACAGCTATATCGATAATGCCACGTTCAAAGGCATGAGACAAAGTTTAATGCAGACCTTTGACCAAATCTATGTCTTGGATTTGCATGGCAATAGCACAAAGAAGGAAACGGCTCCCGATGGTGCTAAAGACGAGAATGTGTTTGATATCAGAACAGGGGTTGCCATCCTGATCATGATAAAAAACGGCAGTGCAGAAAAGAGCTTCTATCATGGAGATTTGTATGGGCTAAGGTCTGCTAAATATGACTGCCTGAATGATAATAGCATTGATAGCTTTGGATATACATCAATCAATCCCAAGCAGCCATTTTATCTATTCAAACCCTTATCAGATGACAATACTCAATATCTCGATTGGGAGAAAGTGACCGATATTTTTCCTCTGAATAGCGCAGGGATCAAAACAGCACGAGATAACCTGACTATTCAATTTGATAGACAACAAATGCTTAATACTGTCAATCAGTTTGCTAAACTCGATATTGAGATGGCAAGGCAAGCTTATGGATTGGGTAAAGACTCGAGTGAATGGAATATTGATTTGGCACAGAAGGATTTAAAGGAGTCCGAGTTAAATCCTGAGAATGTAAAATCCATACTCTACCGCCCTTTTGATCTCAGATATACGTTCTATACAGGTAAAGGCAGAGGGTTTCATAGCAGACCGAGAAATGATGTCATGCAGCATTTTACCAGCATCAACTTGGGCTTAATTCTTGGTAGGCAAGGCCAGGTGGTGGGTTCTGATTATTTATGGAACTTGGCGTTTATATCTGAAAGTATGATAGATAACAATGTGTACTATCGAGGTGGAGGAGTTCTCTTGCCCTTGTTTCTGCATCCTGATCCAGACTCAAATGATCTCTTTGCTACGCAGCAAACGCAGGCAAATATAAAGCCGGAACTGCTTGCAGAATTCTCTAAGCAGGGCATCTCAGCAGAGAACCTATTTTACTATATCTACGGCATCCTGTATAGCAATATCTACCGTGAACGCTATGCCGAGTATCTAAATATAGACTTTCCCCGCATCCCTTTCACCAAAGACACGCAGCTTTTCCAGCAGATTGCAGTTTATGGAAAAGCTATAGCAGATTTACACCTGATGCAGAGCAAGGAACTGGATACTCCCATCGCAAAATACCAAGGCAACGGCGATAATAACAGAGTGGAACAGGTGGTTTATGATGAAGCACAAGGACGCATCTATATCAATGAGGACAAGTACTTTGAAGGCATCAGTCCGGAAGTATGGAGTTATCATATCGGTGGCTACCAAGTGCTGCATAAGTACCTCAAAGACCGCAAAGGCAGAATTATGGACAATCCCATCTACTATTGCAGGATAGTGACCGCTCTCGGTAAGACAATTGAGTATCAGGCAAAGATAGACGAGATTTATGACGATGTGGAAAGGGACTGTGGGAGCTTAAGCTTATGAGTCCGGTAACTCAAAAAGCAGTTAAGATTCTTTTCGCACGATCAAAGAACCGCTGTGCATACCCGAAATGCTATAATGCGATAGTTGATAATGATGGAACTGTGTTGGGAGATATATGCCACATTAATGCAGCTAAGCCAAAAGGCCCAAGATACGATGAAGACCAGTCTCCAGAGGAAAGAGACGGGTATGAAAACCTCATCCTCATGTGTAAGAATCATCACAAACTCATAGATGCGAATGTTCAGAAATATACTGCCGAGGTGCTAAAGCAGTACAAACAACTGCTTGAGGATAGGACGGTTCTTGAGATAACTCCTGATGAAGCAAACAAAGCAATGATTATGTATAACAGCTACATAGGTAAAATCGAAGCACAGCAAGTCAACGTGGTACTCTCTCCCGGTTCTGGGACACAAAGCAATACCATTATTATTAAAAATACAAAGAAAGGCAGTACTGGCTCTGTTCCAATTGCTGGCACGATTAGCAATAACAACGAAATGCGTGGCTACATAAAATATTTAATTGATAGATTTAACGAACTGGCTTCAAAGGGAGACCGGAAAGGCCGCGTGTTCAAGCCTGCTGTAATATACTCAAATATCAACAAAGACTTCGGGTCAAAGTGGGATTATATCAGTGAATCAAGATTTCATGATTTGGTAGCCTACTTGCAAAGGAAGATATCTGGCACAGAAATGGGTCGTAAACTAAGGCAAAAATCTGGAGATTTGTTCCATTCGTTCGAAGAGCACCTTCAGATAATGAGATAATAGCAGTAGCGTATTATTCTACATCAGTGTTTGTGTGCAACTGGTACAACAAGGGGGATTAAATGGTGATCTCCGTTGTCGTCCTACACTTCCAATGATAAGGTGGAAACGGCGTATGCGCTCCGGATACGCCTACCGGGTTCATCTCTGAGTCGTATTCGATCTGATCGTCCTTGACCCAAGGAGCGAGAGCTTTGATGTAGTCTCTTGCATCATCGAGGCTGTTGGACTTAGTATCCAGAGCCATGAGATTATCCATCACTTCCACTGCATCGTTTAGCGGATAGACCTTGTCCTGAGCAGCCAGTGCCCGGCAGATATCACTGGTGCGATCATCCAGGATTACTACAAGCTTGTAGTATCTGGCTTTGGCTTTCTTGTAACCTTGTAACCTTCCAAACTCACGTATTCTGAGCGCAGTATGCTCTGCCAGTCCCTGCCAATAGTTGGATGACTTCTCTGCGATATCACCGAACTGCTGTTTGAGAGTATCAGCCAGCATCTCTTTGGTATAGCCCTGCTCTATGGCTTTGGAGAGGGTGTCAGCGAAGTTCTGCCGGATATCGGCTTCGAAGTGGTTCCCGATCCAGAACAACTGCTGCTTCTGAATAGTGGAGGAAAGATGCTGATCTTCAATGCCCCAGAGACCGATACTGGTCTTGATGGGTGCTTGCAGTTGGACATCTCGCAATCCGAGCCGGATACAGCGGTCAATTATCGCTTTGGTGGGCTCATTGACCAGTGCTGCGAAGTCATCTCCCAACTGGGTGTTAATGATGCCCATAAGCTGATCTATGGAGTCTTTGTTGAGTTTCTCGGCTCGCGGCATGTCGCTCAGCATTTGGATGGCAAGTCTGGATGCATCTCGTATCTCGGTCTTCCAAGTATTATTCAAAACCCGGTAGTACTCTAACATGAGCTGATCGTAGTAGTTCATTAGAAACTAAACCTCCGGACTTTCACTCTGTTCCTGCCGATATCGTATTCGGAGAACCGTTCCAAGCAGCCTGCCAGTGCATCACAGCCATCGATATAGCCATCAGGGTAGGTAAGGAACTGACTGATCAGAGTAGGCGTATCTTGATTCTCCGGAAAGAGGATCTTGGCGGTTTCGATAATGGTCTCAGTGCGTTCTATGCGGAGGTTCTTGTTATCTTTGTTATCAATACGCTTGATGCGATGGCTCATAGGTGGCAGATGATTATCGGTAGCCCATCTATCGAAGTCAGCAAGGATACGTGCCTGACCGTAAGTGGTCTCACAGGCTGCTCTGGCTTTAACCCGGTAGATTTGATCAAGCTCCTGATAGGTCTCATAATAGTATCTGAAGAACTTGGTATTCTCAGTCTGACGTATCCAAACATGGAGCACATAGAACTTGAAGCCATCGTAGCCTATAGAGATGACAGCCTTGTAACAGCCCTTCTCTCCCCAGGCAGGATCAGCATAGAGCCAGACTCGCTTGATCTTGGACGGATCAGGAATACTGCGGTACTTGGTAAACCAGTGGTTCTTGAAGATGTTACCCTCAATGACTGGCTGCCCGAGCATCTCCCTCTGATATCCGGTATTCCCGAACTTGGCACGCAGGTTGGGCAGAGTGGCAGTGGGGTACTGCTCTTCCCAGATTGACTTGCCATGCAGATCTTCGAGAGAGAAGCGCAAAATCGCTTTCTGGTGCGTTTTTAGTACCGACTGGCATGTTGTATCCAAATCTGGTTTATCTGCCCGTAGTTCGCCTAATATGAGTGCCTGAAATTGGCAGATCGCATAGTTGGGATACACCAGGTTACCGAGCCAGATGATCCTGCCACTGCCATCGGGTGCCAAAGCCCCGGCAAGCTCTTGAGATATCTTCTCCATGCGTCTCTTGCCGATGGACTGGTTACCCATGTTCTCTTCTTTATCGATATCATCACAGACGATCAGTCCGGGGCGCTTAGCTGTCTTGGGATTAATGGTTCCTCTATGTGTCTGCTTGATGCTTCTGGCTCTGATCCTGGCTTTATTCTTGAGGTAGAAGTCCAGATCAAAGGCATCCATAGGCTGCAGTTCCGGATAGTCCATTGTGAGCCGCTTATTGTTCTGTAGTTCATGCAAGGTAAATGCTGTCCTCTCCTGTGCCAGATCAGAGTCTGCCGCAGTATGGATAATGTAACGTTCACCTCTGATGATTAGCCAGATCGGATAGACTACTCCCATCAGAACCGTTTTGCCCAACCCACGAAAACCGGTAATGGCGATGATGCCTGAGCCCTTATCAGTCTCATCGAACATAGTCTCGTGCGCTGGGCAAAAAGGTAGGGGGAAGATATGTGGGAAATAGGTATGACAGAAAAACGAGAAGGCATCCCATCCCTCTCCGTTTGTACGTTTTATCCGCTCAGCCTTGGCTTCCGGATTATCGTCTATAAAAGGCAAGACGGAGATCGTTTTTGAAGCGATCTCCGCCAGTGCCTTGTTATGTCGCTGAATGAACTTCTTAGACATAACCGGGACTCACCCCAATCCCCAGCAAGCTGGGAATCGGGGACCCCGAGGGTTTGGAGGGTAACCATGAAAGTGCGGAGCCGGAGGCAACGGCTCCGCGAGTCTGTAGGCTGGGTAGGTGTGGAGGGTAGGTAGGCTAGGTATTGGAGTCTTTATGTCGGAGGAAGGTAAATTCTTATCCATTTCTAACTCTTAGGTAATCTGCCAAATCGTGCAAGATACTCTGGAACTGCTTGAGAATGGTCTCATGCCCTTTCTCGATCATGAAGTCGGTCACCTGATCCAAGAAGCGAACAATATAATCATTCAGTTCCTTGGAAGGCTGTCTGTCCTTTTGATCTTGCTTCATCATGCTAACCAAGCTCTGGATGGCAGTATCAGCGGGATTCTTGGCGTATTCTCTGAGTGCCTGAATCAGTGCCTTCTTACGGGCTATGGCGATCTCGTGGTCTAATTGATGTTCTTCTTTGAACAACTCATCCCACTTGCCGGACTTAACCCACTTGCGGACAGTGATATCGGAGACTCCGAAGATCACCGCCAGCTCCAGTGGATCGGTCTTGCCGTTCAGATAGGCTTCTTTGCAGTTGTCCCGCTTGATGCGGAACTCTCTACTATTACTCATATTCAGGACGTACCTTGTGTCTGTCGAGATAAGCATTCAAGTCTTTGCCGGAACAACGAAGTTGCCCGTTTTCCTTAGTTCGGAAGGCAGGCAGAGGATTGGCGATGTCCCGTATCCAGCGGTAAACACTGGAACGGTCGACCCGGAGGATATCAGCTATCTCGTCCGTTCTGTAGTTGCGTTCATTCTTGAAGATACTCATCGGTATCAACTCCTCTGCGGTATTAGTATTCATAGGTGCCATTATTCATTCTCCTGTGCTTTTATCAAATTGATTTGCATAACGCTGCCACTGTTTCTCACAGAGCAGGGAAGTTAAGGACGATTTGGCGGAACTGGCCGGACTCGTCTTTCTCATAGAAGTTGATGTATTGCTTGGTGGCTACTACCTGGATTGCCTGATCGATAAGCTCCATTGCTTCCTTCCAGGTTTGATCCTTGATGTTGTATCTACGCAGACGCAGGATACGGTACTTGGCAATCTCGCCTTTTTTGTCGACTTGGAAAGCTTCTCCGATGATGGCTCTCAGGTTTACATTGGAGTCGGCAGACCAGGCTTTCAAACACTCATCGATCTTCTGTTTGGCAAGCTGGAGTTCGATGCCAAACTGGATACGTTCTTTGTACCTGATCTCAACCCGGTATCTGCCGTCAAAGCTGTTGAGGACTGCATTGCCCTTCCAGTCGAGTCCATTCTTCTCTGCTACCTGCTGTAGATAGAGTTCTACGTCTGCAAAGAACTGGTTTTTATCGGCTACCATGCGATCGTGTAGTTTGATCGCACGGGTGATGGTCTTGGTCACGATGGCATCCTGCTTGAGGATTTCCGGCCTGATGATCGAGAGAGGTATGCTCTGACCATTTGCGTCAACTCTGGTGGGTGCTGGTTTCTTAGTTTTGGGGGTCTTGGGTGTGTCCATTAGATGTCTCCTTATTTATCTTTGGCAGTTTTTCATTCTTCTAAATGTAGCTCTGGAGCATGGCGATCACCGCTCTGCGCTCCTTCTTGTTAAGCAGGTTCCAGTGGCTTTTCTTGTAGTGGGTAATCATAAAAGTGCGAATATCATAGATGCTCCACCGGGCTCTCTTCATCAGGGTATGCATGTACATCCCCTGTTTGTCATAGGTATATTCATCAGGCCGCCCTACTTTCCGGGTCAGCATTAAGACAAGTTTCAACTCAGTCAGTGCCAGCTCGTCCAAGGCCCGGAGCGAATCGCCCAGTCCCATATGCACCAGCAGACCCTTCAATTGTTCGACTGTCCAGCCGAACTTGGTAACCCGCAGCGAGTGAATATCTTGCCGCAGTTGTCTTTCCCGCTCTTCGCGTAGCATAGAACGTCTCCTCTCTTCTGTTTAGCGGCTATTCCGCTTGTTTATGTTCAGTTTCATCATGCTTGCCTGATTCTGCCCGTCGAAGACTTCCATCTCCTTTTCCAGT
>JAQUJJ010000349.1 GCA_028681035.1 Candidatus Cloacimonadota bacterium | reverse complement strand
TCCTCGCGGAGCTGCCCTTGCCATTCGCTAGTAGTTAACATCTAATAACGATCATAAATCGCTAAGGATGGTGACCTTCCTACAGAGGACTTTCACCTCATTAGTTCATGCCCATGCTGGGCGTACACAATGAGCTGTTGTCGGACAAATTTTCCGCGTTGCTCCAAATTTGCCGCAAAGCTCGGCGTTAAGCATAAAGGACAAATATGGACTACCCGGGCGAAAAGTTACTTCTTAAAATGTGGGAAACTCTTGCTGAGAAAGGCATTGGTTCACTTCTCGCGCCTTGGCAGGAAAAACGCATGGCAGCGGCACGAATTGAAACGCGCCGAAAGGAAATGCTATTGATCGCTCAGGCCGAGAAAGACGTTGAAGCTATAAGATCAGGAAAAGCAGCATTCAGGCTGAAACCTGATATCAAGTTGCTAGATGGCGTCAACAGAGAAACAGATGATCAAGGACGAGTTGAGCCCACTGTTGATCTATCAGGATTGGCTGCCACCGTCGCTAATTCTGATTTATCAGAATCAATCCGAAAAGAAACAAATATAGCCAAGTCGGTAATGGTAGCTGAAGATATCCTTAGTCAAGACCAGCAAGAGCCTTCTGATAAGCCTGTGGATGATGATTGGTTGTTCTCTTGGAGAGACTATGCTGGCAGAGTATCTGCGAGCGAGCTCCAAGATCTATGGGGAAGAATTCTTGCTGGTGAAGTAAAGCAACCTGGCTCTTATTCAATGCGAACATTGGAGTTCCTAAAGGGGCTTTCAAAATCCGAAGCTGAGCTAATCAGTATAGCGGCTAGATTTGTTATTTCGGAAAGAATATATCGGAAGAAAGAGAAGTTCTTGGAAAAAGATGGGCTTCACTTTTCGCACCTCCTTTTCCTTCAAGATATTGGTGTGCTTTCTGGAGTCGAGGCAATTGGTCTAAATACAACATATAGATCTATTGAATCTGACAAGTACTTTAGGCCTCTAATTGCAAGCAACAAAATTCTACTCCTAGAAGGTGACGATCCAAGTAAAGACGTTAAAGCAGAAGTATATCTTCTCACCCAAGTTGGAAAGGAGGTTCTAAAGCTGGCCAGCTTCAATGTTAACGAGGAATATCTAATTTCTGTTGCCCAAGATTTTGTAAGAAAAGGACTTAAGGTTAAGATGGCAGATTGGGTTCAACAAACTGCTGAGGGCGGCCAGTTTTTCAATGCTAGAGAAGTTGAAGTAGAGAGCAATGCTTAACAAAGCGTTGCACCGGACAAGCCGGTGAACGCGACGTTAGCTTTCTAGGAGAATCGTATGCTACCCGGAGATGTTTTACTTGTAACAGGTGAAGGTAAGCTATCCTCATCACTTATAGCTGCGCAAAAAGTGATTTACTCTAATGTTAGTTCTAGCCATGTTGAATTTAGCTTGGGAGACGGAGTATTCATACATTCAACTAATGATAAAGGGGTCCACTTAACTTTATTAGTTGATGAAGATATAGCTTGTAATCATAAGTGGCGAGTTATTAGGCATAAATCAATCACTGAATTAGGCTTAGCTACTAGAAAGCTTCAGAAAGCTGCTATGTACTTTTATGCACAAGATTATAATAAAGTATTCATGGGAACAGGCAACGAGTCGTCATCATTTTGTTCGGAATTAGTTGCTAAGGCCTATGCGCGGGCTGAGATTGAAATTATTGCGGGAAAGGCTCCAAGTAAAGTAACACCAGCCCATTTCGATAAAGAGGCTGATAGCTTGAATGATTGGGTTGATGTCACTGATGAGTATCAAAAAATTCTAGTCGACATGAAGGAAAATGATTTCATGTATAGGATGATTGTAAGTACTTTAAGTGCAGTCATGACAAGACGTAAAGCGCATGAGCCGTTTCGTCAGGAAGTTGTCGAGCGTTTCGAAAATGGTTCAACTGAGAATAAAGAAGTAGCTAAAAAAATTAGAGAAATGCTAGCTGGAAGAGAGCTGAAATTTTGGCACGAAAAAGACAGCTAATCGGGTAGCCGAGTGTGTCTAGCCCTCAGCCCCCACAACACCCTGGATGCGGCTCCGCACAGGGCGTTTCACTAAGAGTGGTGAAGCTTAATCCAACCATCGCTTAATTTGTACAGACCCTGGGATTTTAAGTAAGCATTCGATAATGACTGATTAATTCTCGGAGTTTTAGAGCTGCGCCATGGGCCTTTGCTGGTGGATTACCGATCGCTTGTTAAGCAGACCTCCCCAGATAAGAGCATGTACTGTCACTGCACTGCTGCATCATTTACGGTGGCCGTTAGATCACATGGCTTCGTTGTCTTGTGTCAACTCGCCTTCAGCCTACGCCTCATATGATGTTTTTGTTAATCAGCTCGCAGCTTTGCGGTAATCCCCTCGAAAAATAGCAGTGCTCATAAGTAGAATTTTCCATAAGCTATATGCAAGGAGATTCTGCATGAAAAAATCACGATTTACCGACAGCCAAATCCTCTCGGTCTTAAAGCAAGCCGAAAACGGCGTACCTGTTCCAGAGTTGTGCCGTGAGCATGGCATGAGCAGCGCAACCTTCTACAAGTGGCGTACCAAGTTTGGCGGCATGGATGGGTAATCCCCCCATTTATAACAGGGTTCAAAAGTAGATATCAGGCCACTATGGCCAACTTTTGTTTAGGGGTCATGCCGCCAAGCCCCATATTAGGGCGTTCGTTATTGTAGTGCCAGAGCCATTG
>JAQUJJ010000348.1 GCA_028681035.1 Candidatus Cloacimonadota bacterium | reverse complement strand
TGAGATGATAAATAGTGTGATTGGTTGTTTGACCTTAGATAGAGTGTAAGAGGTGAGGACTTAAAATGTTCTCAAAGAACGTCAGTAACAATGAGTTGGAATTTACACCAACATTTGGGACTCAACTCAGCAGAAACTAAAAACACATAAAGGAAGCTAACTATGAAACAGACCCTTGTAGCATTGGCACTGCTCACGCTCAGCGTAGCAGCCCTGGCACTATCCTCGAATACGAATAGTGCGGTTTTTACCTTGGACACCGTAGCTCCCGCTTTGGAGCTCAACTCTCCTACTGGTGGCGAAGAATGGTATCTGGGCGATACGAATAACGTTCTGTGGACAGCCACAGACAGCAATCTCCTCGATGACTCCGTCTATCTCTGGTACAGCCTGAATGGCGGCAGCGATTACAGTGCCTTGGCTGAAAACATTGCCAATAGTGGCAGCTATGCCTGGCTGATGCCGGATAATACCAGCAACAATGCCAAAGTTAAGATTCAGGTGGGGGATAGCTTCGGCAATCTCAGCGAAAAGGTCTCTTCGGCTTTTGCCATCACCTACGTGCCACCGGAAGCGCCGGAAGGCGTAAATGTGGATATTACCAACGCCGTGGATGCCGTGATCACCTGGCAGCCGGTAACCCAGACCATCTATGGCAGCCCTATTACACCGGATGGCTACCTCGTACTCTACAACGAGACGCCGTATGAAAACCAGGACAATCTTTATTATTATCTTTGGGATGTGACGGATGGCTGTGCTTTTACCCATTCCCGTGTAGCCTTGCACAGAGCTCAAATGTACTATCGGGTAGTGGCTTACAAGGATCATGATGGACGCATGGCAAATATACTGGCTGAGGCCAAAGGCAATCCGGATAAGAAGATCAGTTTTCAGGAAATCAAAAGCAGAATGAATGGAGGCACAAAATGAGCTGGCATAAGGTAACTACGATCCACCCCGTAGCGCAGGACGCCGTTCCTGCGGAATATCCAGTAACACAATCCACCGATACTACCAATCACACAATAAAACAACATACCAATGCTGCAGAGGGTACGATCCGCAGGAACGGCGTCCTGCGCTACCTCATAGCCACGCTGCTAATTGTTCTCTCGTTCTCGCTTTTTGCGGGAACCATCAAACAACAAAGCTTTGAAAATGCGCCTGCGGATACCTGGGCTTACACTGCCAACCCAACCGGCACAGTCCCTTATTTCTGGGGCCGTACAAACCAAACCATGGGTGGTGCCTCTGCCCAAAGCGGCACCTGGTATTGGGCCTCCTGGCTGATGGATGCAAATGAGGCAAGCATGACCTTTGCCAATGTAGCTCTCACACCCGGAACTCAGCACAGCCTGAACTTCCATTACTACAGCAAGAACCTCAGCCCCGCCACCGATATCCTGCAAGTATGTGTGGAATACGATACAGGAAGCGAATGGAACAATTGGATGCAACTGCTGCTCAATACCCAAAGCTGGTCGCTCTTTTCGGTAAACATACCCCAGTCTGCCAGCACCGTACGCGTGAAAATCCTCACTCAATACACAAATCCGAATATGGATAAATATGTACATTGGGACTCTTTCAGCATCAAAGACGAAGAAGCTGAATTCACCGCACCCATTATCTACAACACCTCTGTAGCCCAAAGAACCGATGGTAGTGGCCTCGTGGATATTTCCTACGATCTCTTTGATGCCAATGGCGATCTCTGTGAGGTAAAGCTGAAGCTTTCCAGCGATGGTGGCAGCACTTTTGCAATCATTCCGGATCCAGCCCAGCTCAGTGGTGATATTGGAACAGATATTGCCCCTGGCACGGCAAAAGCGATTCTTTGGGATGCTGGAGCCGAAGGGATAGATTTTGATGGGGATCAGTATATGCTGCAGTTTGTGGCTGAAGATGGCACGCATCCTATGCCTGAGAGTTTCGTCTTTGTAGCAGGCGGGACTGTGGCTGGGATCACTGTTTCTGACTTCTATCTGGATAAATATCAGCTTACGCAGGCTGACTATCAGGCTGTGATGGGGACTAATCCATCCAGATTTGGTGGAAACCCCAACCATCCTGTAGAGCGAGTTTCCTGGTTCAATGCCATAGAGTATTGCAACCGTCGCAGTCTGCAGGAAGGTTTGACGCCTTGCTACGGCTATAGCACTTATGGCACAAATCCTGATAACTGGCCTTCAGGCTGGAATACATCCTCTGCGAATCATGTGAATGTAAGTTGCGACTTTTCTGCCATAGGCTACCGTCTGCCCAGGGAATCAGAATGGGAGTACGCATCCAGAGGTGGTTTGCAGACGCATGGCTATACTTATAGCGGGAGCAATGATATTAATGCTGTGGCTTGGTATTGGGATAATAGTTCCGATGGCACAAAAGCAGTAGGCACAAAACTACCTAACGAACTTGGTCTCTACGACATGAGCGGTAACGTTTGGGAGTGGTGCTGGGAAATATATAGCGGGTCTAACCGTGTGAGGCGCGGCGGTAGCTGGGCTACGATGCCGACAGCTGCGCCGTAGCGTCCCGGGTCTTCAACGATGCGACCTACAGCCACAACTACGTAGGCTTCCGCGTTTGTAGGTGTTCCCCTTGACTTTTGTTTTTTGTTCTTTTTGCCTTTTGCAAGGCTTGAAGAAAAGCAAGAGATTTTCACATTGAGAACCCAGTGGGGGTGCAGGGGGATTCTTCCCCCTGCATTTT
>JAQUJJ010000347.1 GCA_028681035.1 Candidatus Cloacimonadota bacterium | reverse complement strand
AGCCTCACAAGCTTCCTTATAACGCTTATTCCACCTCAAGCAAGCTGCTCTTTGATCAAGGAATTCAACATACTCCCCGAGGGGGGTTAAATTCTGCATAAACAGTTCAACTGCTAATTCATCAGGTCTAGATTATCTGGGACAATATACTTACCTGAAGAAGAATTTCGTCGACAAAGGACGAATGCCACGCAACAGGCAACCATGCAAAGGACAATAATCCCCAAAAGAACAAATGTATGTTTTCGCATAAAAATCCTAAAAAGGTAATGGCAAACGTATTACCTCATAGTTACTCAATTCTTCGGCATTGACAACCTTCTGTTTCACAAAACTAAGGGGCAATCTTATAATCTTAAGATTTTCTGAAGATTGTGGCATACTATCGAGCTTTATCAAAGGCGCGGGGCATGACACTTGAAAATAACCACATGCCGAATCTGTATTGCAAAATGAATCAAAACATACAAAACCTTTAGAAGCAAACGAAGCAATACTGTTCCTATACCTGTTCCGAATTTTTATATTTAACAATGATATTCCAGCCTTAATATACGCAGTTTGATGCACACGCCATTCTGATGTTGGTAAACACTCTAAAACGCCATACATATATTTGTGCAAACTATAACTCAATTCTGGATTATCAAGATATATCTTTGGCACGACCCCGTTGACCCCTGATGCAAAATGAGCAATAATGTTATTTTTATCAATTGCATACCAGTCTAAATCTTCTTCTGAAACCATTGGTTCACCTGACATACTAAATCATTTACAGTCACCATGTGATTAGTGCTGATCCCGAATTATTGAATGGCGGACATGAATTATTCATACGGCCATCACAAGGAAGAAGCAAATGAGCGGGAAAAGGCAATCCCAGCCCAAAAGACGGCCAACTCATCGGACTAAGGTTCTCAAAAAGCGCCAAACAATTACCGCAAGAGTCTATCACTTGCCCCGTTCTACTTCTGATAGCTTTAGTAAAATACACGTCTTGTATATTTGCTCCACCCTTCATCAGCATGTTTGCTGCCTTTTGTTCTGCGCAATTGCCGAGCACATTTCCACTTGTGGAAGTAGACTTACCAAGTTCTCCAATTTCCGCCATGGCTTTAGCCAATACGTCATCAATATTATCAGCTGTTAGTTTGGCAACTCGTCCTCCATTTGCAGCAACAAATTCACCTGTTTTGCAATCCCATGCGCCAATCGTTGTAGGAGGGGTCACACCGTTTTTAACATTTTGTTCTAAAAGCTCTGATAGTGCTGTATTGGCTCCATTGCGGCCTTTTCGTGAGCTGCGCCCAAAAGCAACAATAACACTGCCAACTGACCGACCACAACATTTTATTACAATCTTTCCTGTAAACACGAGTGCACTTGATATTCCAGTCCCTAGGACACCATCGCAAATCATGTTAGGAATACCTTGTGATGGATAAACCGGATCATTGGGTGCCGGTGCATTTGCAATATCGTAGCTGCCTAGCCATAAAATAACAGCAGACCCTATTATGACAACTGTCCCAACGATTCTCCCGTCTTTATCAAAATAGTTAGATGGAGCATTATAAGCAAATTCATATTGATTTACTCCACCATTTTCCTCAATTGGGTCACGAGAAAGCCACCTTCCCTGTTCAGGGGAATAATATGCCTGAACTGTATGCACACCTAATAAACAGCCTAAAATCAACAACAAAACACAACTTCTCATTGTTTACACTTCTTTCTTAAGTAATCTAGTTGATGATCACCTAGGTAACAACACTACAGTCGCTACCATTAAAAGTAGGATAGTATTTCTCCCTCTTGATTGCAACAAAAAAACTGTGATTTTTCAGCGGCCTCTCTTCAGCAGAAACCGTAATCATCGTGCATACTCGTCAACCGACCCTCTGATCAGCGCAATCTCTGTTGGTGTTAATTGGTAGAGCTGAAAAATAATTTCATTAATCTGCTCCTCCGCAGCGGCGATTTGTAGGCCCAGCAGTTGCAGCTCCTGGTCAATGGCAATGATGGAGTTCTTTAGAGTCTCATCCTTGGTGGAACGCAGTGAGAGAATCTTGGACAGCAGTTTTTTGCCGTCAAATTTCTCGGTAATATTGGTGGTCCGCGCAAATTGCCGCCACTGCGCCGCAATAAAAGAGCTCTCCGGTTTGTCAAACAGCTCAACCACCGCAACGCCATTTATGAGCAGCCGCAGTTCAGCGTCATCATTCTCCACCAGCACCTTTGCATTGACGTTTAACCTGGCATCCAGCTCATCAAGATGGTGCTGTAGGCTCAATGCGGCTTGCTCCTTTGCCCAGGCAGTCAGGGCGCGCCCCTTTATATCAGCGGGTTTTTCAGGGCTTTTCGTCCACTCGCCGACACTTTTCACATCCGCCCACAACCAGCTTGGCGCATGCTTGCGCTCAATCATCTGCGAACCCTGCAACCGGCGTTCAATCTTGTTGATCAGATCCCGCTGTCGGGTGTGCATCGCCTGCAACGCCAGCGCGCGGCTGCCAACCTCCTGCTTCTCGGCATCGGTCGCGTTTGGAATGGGTAGCGGTGCGAGGAACTGCTTGTTGGCTGAGCGGGTGTTCCCTTGAAATGGTTTTGATTGCGCCCGAACCGATACCAAGGAAAGGCGCTATTGCAATGTTTCTTAGAACTAACATTAAAACTCCTAATTCGCAATTTTTCCAGGTTCTCCTGTTTTAGCAAGAGG
>JAQUJJ010000346.1 GCA_028681035.1 Candidatus Cloacimonadota bacterium | reverse complement strand
CCAAAGCCTTGAAGAAGTCAAAACTCTCCATCAGATAGCGATAGGCTTCCTTGAATTTGTGCAGCTTGGTAAGCACAGATCCCAGATTGCCGTGCAGTTCCGCCTTGATATAATCATCGCTCACCGAAGGCAGTAGCTCCAAGCCCTTGAAATACAGATCATAAGCCAGGTTCAATTCCCCGCTTTTCTCATAGACTTCGCCCAGATTATTGAAGCTGCGCAGTAGCCCTTCACCAAAGTTATTCTCCTGAGAGAGCTTGATCGCTTTTTCATAATACTCTATAGAGCCCTTCCAATCCCCCATTTTGAAGCTGAGCGCACCCAGATTGTTCAGTGAGGCGATGGTATTGCGGAAGAAGTTAAATTCGATGGCGGTTTCCAGGGATTTCTTCAGCGCATCTTCCGCGCGAGCATAATCCCCATGATCCATCATGGTCACACCGATGTTATTGTATATATTGGTAATATTATAGGGCTCCGAGAGCAGCCGCTGGATCTTCAGCGCTTCTTCCAGATAGTACAGCGAGCGCGTAGCATCGCCTTTGTCGTCCATCAGACCACCCAGATTGTTGAAGCACACCGAGATGCCATTGAGGTTGTAATCCTGCTTTTCCAGTGCCAGGCTCTCCAGGAAGAAGTTCTCACTCTGATCCCATTCGCCCTGGAACATATACAAAACCCCGAGGTTGTTATAGATCGCTGCCAAACCGTTGTGATCATCCGCCAGTTTATACAAGGTTTCAGATTCCCGGAAAGCTTCCTCGGCTTGATCCCATTCGTTGATATAATAGTGGATCTTTCCGCGGATCTTCTTGGCTTCGGCCTGGATGAGATAGCGCCGGTGCTGATCATCAATCCCGCTCAGGGATTGCATCACGGTATCCAGAGTCTCAAAGGCCTCGTTAAAGTTTTCACTTTCGGCCTGAATATCGGCTCTCAATAGCAAGATGCGCGCCTTCCAATAGCTGTCTATAGTAGCGGGAGAGTACTTTTTGATAATCTCCAGGGCAAAACTGCTGGAATTCACCGCAAATAGATTCTTCGAGAGATGGTAAACCGTCTCTTCCGCAGGAAGGTTATTCTCCGTGCAGATGTGCAGACATTCCCGGTAGTAATCTACTGCCTTATCCTTTTGCGCCAGATTGGCATAACAGGCAGCCATCTTCTGCGTGTAAAGCAGCTTGTTTTCAGGTTTTGTGCTGATCGAGACCAGGTATTCGTTGATCTTCAGATTGCTCTCGGCATCACTCACAATCTCAAAGAGATGGGCCATGGCTGCAAAGAGTTCGGCGCTAAATGTACCTCCATGAATATGCAGACGCAAGCGGATCTGGCTCCCCAATTCTTTCTTTTTCAAGAAACTAAGAATTTTGCTGACCAATTGCTTGCTAAGTCTCTGGGGATCAGCATGCAACCACTGGCTGAAGGCACGCTTTTTTTGTACTACGCAGCGTTCTTCCACTTCTGCCAGCAGACCTTTGTCCACCAGAGCTTTCCTATCCATTTTGATGCCCTTGCGGCCCAAAGCTTCAGCGATCAGCTCCACATCCAAACCATCCATGATATACATGGCAGTAAGGAATTCGCTCTGAGGCCCGGTAATCGCATCCAGATTCTGAAAATAGATGATTTCAGGATCATAAGTCTTTTCCAGATATGGACTCAGGTCAAAGCCACCCTTGGGCTGAGTCTCCCCCATTTCAGCAAATATGCTCTCCAGGATCATCAGATTCCCATCGGAAATCTTGTGCAGAATTTCGCCCTCTGAGATATAGCTTAGGCGCGTGCTGGGGAATATGCTGCTGAGGAGCTTCTGCAAATCTTCAGCGCCCAAAGCCGGTAGATATTCTACCTGGGAGAAAGGAAAGAGATGGCTCTGCGAAAGAGCTACGATCTGAATGGCAGCTTCCGCCGCATATTGCACCAGATATTGCAAAAAGTCCCGGGAATAAGCATCCAAAACATCGCTATCATCTATCACCAATACCATCGGTTCCAGCAGCTTCTTTTGCAAGAGCAATTCGGTGAGATAATAGAAGAAATCATACTTTTTTCCCGTGTAAAACTTCTCATAATGAATCTCATAGATCTTCATCTGCTCAGCTTCGTCCAGACCTGTGATAATCTCGATCAATTCCGGGAGATGATTGAAATAAAGCGGATGGGGGGTAAAATAGACTATCCGTTTGTAATGCTTCTCCAGGGAGGAAATGATCGGTTTTATCAGATAGGATTTCCCCGAGCCGGACTTGCCGGTAATCTCCAGCAAATGGCTGCACGTGTTATCCTTTAGTGGCTCCAAAACACGGTTCAAATCGAAGCGCTCTGTTACAAATTCATGCATCTTATGATAAAGCTTCTCAGGCATTTTTCCTGCTCCTGAATCTTTAGTTTACAACGCAACTGTAAAAAGAATTGACATACTGTCAAGCAAAATATCGAAAAGGCTCTAAACATTGATGTAACAAGTGAGATCCTTTGACATAATCGCAGGATTGCTTTTGATATTTGGAGTACTTTTTTTAAAGATAGTTCTTGACAATATCTCAGTGACGTCTCAAAGGTTGGTGTAAATACAGGGTTATTGTCATTTTCAACAATGCTAAACGATAAATGTCGATGGCAGTTAAAAGTGCACCAGTTTCGGAAGTTTAGATTGCACCAGTTTGTGTAATAATAAACTTAGCCTTTTGATAGAGATATCAGGAGGTGAAATGAAAGGAGCCGATGTGTACAATG
>JAQUJJ010000345.1 GCA_028681035.1 Candidatus Cloacimonadota bacterium | reverse complement strand
CTTCTCCTTGTCTTATAGTTTTTGGTTTAAACCATCAAAACAATGAGTGGGATTGGGCTCAACCTTTTTCTTTCGAATAAGCAATTTGGACTCCTCAATTTACACCAACCTTTGAGACACTACCAAAGTAATTATCAGGCACTACAGGAAGCCAATGATAGAATCTTAAAATACCATAGCGATATATATGATAGTGAGTGGCTTGGGGCTGATAAACTTTACCTTAGTCAAAATAATTACGACCTTAATATTGATTCGGCACTGCTTGATTCTCTGTATGTCGTCAATCGCGTAAATGATGTCAATTACCAAGGATATATTCAGTGTGGGATGTTTTCTGCATCCGGCCAACCCAGACTTATGCTTGTGAACCGCAGGGCGAATTATGTGAAACCTGGCTTTGCTCCCCGCTATGCGAATAATGGGTCACTCGATAATTGTTTTGAAGCTGCTTCGCCGCAAGATGCCCGTTTTGTGCCCAATGCGTTGGCTCATGCGACATATGGGACTTATGTTGGTCTGTATGATTCCTACGATGAAGTTGTTTGGACGAAGAACCAACAGAACATTGATGTCACAATTGGCCCTGGTGACGGGAAACTCTTGCAAATGTGCGCCAGCCTCCCAGACTCAGTAGCCTACAATGCGGATCTAAAAGGTATCGCATATCTCTCCGGGCCCATCACTATTAACAATGGTGCCGTGGTTACGGTCAATGAATCAACCATTACTACCATCTTACCTCATTCTACTATCCTGGTAAAAGGAGGTTCGATTCTGAATCTGGCTGGAATAGTTACCATCGCAGACAATGTGAGTATTATTGTAGAGCAGGGAAGCAGCATCAACTTCAATGGGGCCATCTGCACCTGGGGATATGCTTCCGGAATCACGATTGATGACTCGGAAATGACGGCTACCAGCAGCACATTGAAGAGCGTAAGTGAAAGCCAGAGATGGCAAGGAATACTCGCTTCAAACGAAAGCACAATCTCACTGGATGACACTGAGATAAATGGTGCGGTGAGCAACACAATATATAACTCCAATGTCTATCTAAGCGATTGCAGCTTTAATGTGCCGGCCAATTCTACCGGACTAATTATCGTTAACGATTCGACTGGTCATGACGTAAGAATATCTGCTTCCGTGGATGGGAAAGGATTCTTCGGCAAGGGCATGCCATCTTATGGGCTTGCTTATGGGAATCAAGGTAATAGTACTGCTATCTGGAATATCTGTTTTAAAGACCTTAGTTTTGGTCTGGCAAATTTGTACAATACTACGATCAGAGATTCAATCATAAGCTGCGCCTTTGCGGATAATGAACAAGGTATTTACATTATGGGTAACCACTTTTCACCCTATATCTATGACTGCAACTTCTTTGATAATGGAATAGGGATTGATCTGGACGGTGGTGCATCACCAGAAATCAAAAATAATGTTTTTGATAACTGCATGATCGGGATAAAGGCAGATATGTCCTCGGGTTCAACTGGTGGCATATACGATTGTGTCTTTAGAAAGGGCCCCTCCGATAGCAATATTGGCATCGTGAGCAGAGGCTCAAATCTCAGAGTAGCCGATAATAAGTTCTACACGAATTATGGCATTCTCAACCATTCTGGCTCAATCTTGAATATGGGCAGCACAGCTAAGAATCTCTTTAATGCGAGAATAGCGAACCTCAAGTTTCAAGATACTGCGAGTTACAATGCCTATGTTCAGCTATATCTGGGGCACAATGATTTCTATCATGAAACTCCAGGCCCATTAAACCAAACCTATGATTTCCATTTCGATTCAAACTGGTATGTATGTAACGCAATTAGTGCAGATTACAACTGGTTTGAAGATTCTATAGTAGAGATATCCTGTCCAGGGACACCATCAGACTACGTTCGTTATAGAGCTTTAGACCCTGCTCCTAATGTTTTCTTGGAGATAATTGAACGAATGGCCTTGGCTTTGGTTTCAGAGAATGAGGGGGATTACCTTGCTGCGAATAACACGTATCGGGCAATTCTGGATGAAGATTTGGACGCCGAATCCATGATTATGCGCGATGCTTTGGACGCTTATTACCGCACTTCGCCTCTTGTGGGGGATACAGCTTCTGACACTCAAGCTTACCTGGTAGCCAAGACCAGCCAGTATGCGGATGATGACCCAATGCTGACGAAGTATATAGAGGATTATATGGTAAAAAGCTATCTGAATATCCAAGATTATCAGGCGGCTATTGATATGATTCAAGTCCGGCTGGGCAACCACGAAAGTGAAATTGATTCTCTTTTGGCAGTGATGGATTTGGAGGTGGTGCTGCAACTGGCAGCAATGGATGCAAGCAAACGGCCAATTACCACAAAATATGCTCAATACGCGTATCCTGACCGCAAGATATATAGTGTCAGGCATGCCGAGAATTGGGATAAGCTGAACCAATTGTTCAAGGCGGAAGAAGACCTTATTCCGATTCCCAATAGTTCTGTAATTAGCTCAAATTACCCCAATCCTTTCAATCCCAGTACTACGATAGCATTTAGTATCCCAGAGGATTCCAGGGTATTGCTGACGATCTTTAATATCAAGGGCCAAAAGGTTAAGGACTTAGTCAGTGAAAACATGATGCGGGGACACCATAAGTTTGTTTGGGACGGCAGAGATGATGGCAACCGCAAAGTAAGCTCCGGCATCTACTTTGTGAAGCTAAACGCAGCTGGAAATAGCTATACCC
>JAQUJJ010000015.1 GCA_028681035.1 Candidatus Cloacimonadota bacterium | reverse complement strand
GCGACTGCCCAACACAATATAATGGCGGAGAGACAGGGATTCGAACCCTGGGTGGGCTTTTGACCCACACACGCTTAGCAGGCGTGCACCTTCAGCCAGCTCGGTCATCTCTCCAACTGAATGTTTTTTACTTTGGCGGAGGATGAGGGATTCGAACCCCCATGGGCATAACCCGGCGGTTTTCAAGACCGCTGCCTTACCAATTAGGACTAATCCTCCAGTAGGATTAATCCTTGAAACCGGAGGGCGCATATTTGTCAAGCCCTTTTTCAATCATTTCTCATCCTCACCCTGTTTTTAAACAGGATATGATGGATTGGTTTTCCACCTACCATTTCTCTTTATTGAAGAGGTGTTTTTCATCATTTGCTTGTGCGTTTGTGATGATACAGACATTGCAGAGCGAACCCTGCTACCTTGTTCAGCACGCTTATATAGGTTGATACCATCCCGTAACCATCCCATATCGCAATATGGGATAGTTAACGGATAGTTATGGATGGGATAGGAGGGAGCAGCAAGGGAAGTGGAATATAATAGGAGATATTGCTTACATTTTCTAACTACAATTGATTGCAATTCTGCTCTAAGCTCTTTTTCAACGTTAAGAATGAGTGATTTCGAGGGAGATTTGATTTTATATTCTTGCGAATGGTGGAGCTAAGGGGATTCGAACCCCTGGCCTATTGATTGCGAACCAATCGCTCTACCAACTGAGCTATAGCCCCACGCAATCTACTGCGCACAGGCTAAGCCCATGCTGCTAATGTATTACTGCAAATCTGCAAGCAGGTCTTTTGTCAAGCAGAGTTTTGTGTTCACTTCGCTGTATTTCTCTTTTTCCTTGGCAATAACTTCTTCTTTGGCATTAGCCATGAAGTTAACATTATTCAGCTTGGAATTTATCCCCGCTATCTCTTTTTGTAGCTTTTCTATCTGTTTGCCAAGACGCTCTTTTTCCACATTCAAATCTATCAAACCGGAAAGAGGCAGGAATACTTCTATATTCCTCACCACCGCAGCAATCGCCGCTTTAGGCTTATCTATCCCGATTCCACCTTCGATGTGTGCCACCTTGGCGAGCTTACGGAAATATGCCATATAATCGGCAAACAAACTCTGCTGTTTCTCATCTGCATAGCGAATGGTAAGCTCTATCTCCTGCGAAGGAGCCAGATTTACCTGTTTGCGCAGATTACGGATAGCGGTGATAGCTTCCTGCACAAAGCGCATATCATCGTCTATGGCTTGGTCTATCAGGCTGGTATCAGCTTCAGGGAACTCTGCTATTATCAGGGCTTCGTCCTTTAAGGGGAATACTTCTCTAATACCTTGCCAGATTTCCTCGGTTATAAATGGCATAATAGGATGTAGCAAGCGCATTCCGCTTTGCATCACATCCAGCAGCACGTATTTAGCGGTTAACTGACTGCTTAAGCCAGCTTCGGGACGCAATCTGTCCTTGGCAAGCTCGATATACCAGCTACAAAACTCGTCCCACATAAACTTAAAGATAGCCGTGGCAGCATCGTTCAAGCGCAGGTTTTCATAATGTTCTCGCACTTCCGCAGTTACTTCCTGCAGCCTGGAGATTATCCACTTATCGGCAAGCTCAAGCTGAAGTTCCTGCTTGCTTGGCAGACCCTCAATCTCGGTCACTGTCATCATTATGAAGCGGTAGGCGTTCCACATCTTATTGGCAAAGTTCCGCCCCAGCTCCAGCATGCTATCAGCATAGGCTACATCTGCACCCTTAGGAGTGTTAAAGATCATAGAAAAGCGCAGGGCATCGGCACCCACACTGGCAATAATATCTATCGGATTGGGCGAATTGCCCAGGGATTTGCTCATCTTACGCCCAATCTCATCGCGCACCGTTCCATGCAGCAGCACGGTATCGAAGGGAATAATGTTCTTAAAGTGCAGCGTGGACATAATCATCCGCGCCACCCACAGGTAAATAATCTCGGGAGCGGTAATCAGCACATTGGTGGGCAGATACTTCTGCAAATCTGCGGTTTCATCTGGCCAACCCATGGTGCTGAATGGCCAAAGCCAACTGCTAAACCAGGTATCTAGCACATCCTCATCCTGTCTCAGCTTGGTAGAAGCGCACTTAGTGCAGCTTGTCGGCAGATCTTTGGCAACCATCATGTGCCCGCAATCATCGCAATAATACGCAGGTATGCGGTGTCCCCACCAGATTTGGCGGGATATACACCAATCCCGGATGTTGTTCATCCAGTGCATATACACCTTTGTCCAACGTTCGGGCTGAAACTTCACTTCGCCACTTTCCACCACTTCAATGGCGCGCTCTGCCAAAGGCTTCATCTTCACAAACCACTGGTCGGAGAGATAAGGCTCGATAACTGTATCACAGCGGTAGCAATGCCCCACTGCATGTTCGTGATCTTCCGTCTTTTCCAGCAGCTTTTGTTCGTTAAGCAAGTTCAGCACTTTCTCACGGCAGGCATAGCGATCCAAGCCTACGAAGTCTGCCCCTGCTTCCTCGTTCATAACGCCGTGCTCGTCCATCACCAATAGCTGTTCAAGGTTATGACGCACTCCTATCTCGAAATCATTAGGGTCGTGAGCTGGAGTTACCTTCACACAGCCTGTGCCAAAATCCTTATCCACATAATCATCGGCAATCACAGGAATCTTGCGTCCTGTTAAAGGCAAGATCAGTTCTTTGCCAATTAAGTGGAGATAGCGTTCATCTTTGGGATTCACGGCTACTGCCACATCTCCCAGCATCGTTTCGGGACGGGTTGTCGCCACGGTTACAAAGCCTTCACCCTCGGCATAGGGATAGCGAATATGCCACAGTTTCCCTGTTTCATCGGCATGCTCCACTTCGTCGTTGGCAAGCGCAGTTACGCAGCGCGGACACCAGTTTATAATGTATTTACCTTTATAGATAAGCCCGTCTTCATAAAGGCTCACAAACACTTCTTTCACGGCGCGGGACAAGCCCTCATCCAAGGTGAAACGCTGCCTCTCCCAATCGCAGCTTGCCCCAAGGAGCTTTAGCTGATCGATGATGATACCGCCCTTCTCGTTCTTCCATGCCCAGATAAGCTCCAATAGCTTTTCTCTGCCTATCTGATGACGGTTTTTACCGCTCTTGGCAAGTTCTTTTTCCACCACGTTCTGCGTGGCAATACCAGCATGGTCAACGCCAGGCAACCACAGCGTAGGCTCTCCTTTCATGCGGTGATAACGGACAACGACATCTTGGAGAGTGTTATTCAGCACGTGACCCATATGCAGGATACCGGTTACATTGGGCGGGGGAATCAGGATGGTGAATGCTGGTTTGGTGGAAGTTTCATCGGGCTTAAAATAGCCACCTTCCTCCCAAAAGCGATACCACTTCTTTTCAATCTGCTGTGGCTCATAGGTTTTGTTGATTTCCATTTTGTTTTCCTCTTTTTTGTCGTCGTTTGCCCGCTTGATTTAAGCAAATCTGCTTTAACTTGAACCATCTCAGATAAACAGAAATGACGTCAAGCGAAAAGGTGAAAGCAGTGTGTCTGGAGTCGGTAGCTCCTTTGCAGGCTACACACCATTACTCATTTTGAGGGAGCTAAGGACTACAGCAAAATTGCAAAGCTGCAAATAGGGATTATCGCCACCGGTGTAGTCCTTTAGGCAGCAAAACGAATTACAATCTTGTATTTATATATGCCTAAACGACTCCACACTTTCATAGGCACTTGCGTAGCTCTCACTTGCGTAGCTCTCACCTTTTCCCAGAGTTAGCAGCAAATACTATTAAACAGCATACTGATACTTGAACAGTATCCTGATTTGCAAAGTTAGTGATAAAACAAATCACTTGACTTCATGCAGGTAAAACAGAATTGTATTTCCAATTGATTTTAACATTAGTAGAATAGCAATCGGATTGTCAAAGGAGAGAAGATGATTCAAGTTTATTCGAGGCGGAAACGACCATGAGTGTTAACGAATCTAAATTTGGGCTATACCAGCTTATCTTAAATTCTGCGCTGAACTTTTACCGCAGGGGAAAGCTGGATGACGGGGACAAGTGCATTGGGCAAATGCGGGAAATCATCGCAGATTCTCAGCACCCAGAGGACTTGGGGTTTTTATACTATTTAGAGTTTTATCGCTATTTTTGTAGCCAGGATTACCCTACTGCTTTGTCGTTACTTGATAAAGCTGAAATATACTTCGAGCAACTGGATAATCCCTCCAGGTCAGTTTTGATACGGCATTATCGGGCTTTTACATACTTCAACATGAAAGAGTACGAGCAGGCTGCCACGCTATACCGGCTTGCATTGGATAATATGGATGATAGCGTAAATATTGATACGCGCTGCGCTGTGCTTAATAATCTGGGAGAATGCTATACCTATCTGGGGAAGTTCCATCTTGCCCTTGAGTACTGCTACCGTGCCATGAAACTAAGGAGAGAGCATTCCCTGCCGGGGATAGGCTCATCCTGCTACAATCTGGCTATAATATACACTGAATTGCAGGAATACGACCATAGTATTGACTTTGGCAACCAAGCAATCGAGGTTTTTAGACAAGAAGAAGATAAGCGGAATTTGGCAAAGATGTTAAATGTTTTGGGCATTGCCTACGCATCTATCGGAAATTATGAACAAGGGTTAAGCTGCTTCAACGAATCCTTGCAAATCAGGGAGGATAACCAGGAAAACACGGCAGTTGCTTTAGTATTAAATGGTATCGGTAACCTATACTATCAGCAGGAAGATTATGTAAATGCTTTGACATACCACAAAAAAGCACTTCAGATCAGGCAAACTCTAAATGATAGCGATTATATTGCCAGTTCTCTGCTGAATCTGGGCAAATCCAGCCTGATGCTAAAGAAACCGCAGGATGCAGTGAACCACCTTCAAGAAGCACTGGCTTGCGGGATTAAGCGTCCAGTGATACTTGCTGAAGTTTATCATTACCTATCCCGGGCGTTTGGCGCATTGGGAGATTCAGCGCAAGCACTGGAATATCTTAACGAGTATCTAACGAGAATAAAGACCCTTTGGGAAGAAGAAAAATCATCCAACCTTGCCGAGATGAAAACAAAATTGGAGCTGGACAAACGGGAACAAGAACTTGAACATATCCGCACAATAAACAGCGAACTGGAGAAAAAAAACCATCTGATAGAAAGCCAAAAAGCGGCTCTGGAAAACACTCTGGCTGACCTGAGAAAAAGTGAATTGAAACTGTCTTTTGTAAAAAATGAATTATCACAGCATACCGGTTACAACCGTATTGTAGGGGTTAGCGAGGCAATGAAGAATATCCTGGAATTGATGCGCAAGGTAGCTTATACAGATGATACCTCCGTCTTGATAACTGGTGAAAGCGGCACGGGCAAAGAGCTTGTGGCACGCGGAATACACGAGATGAGTTCCAGAAAAAGCCACTATTTCTATGCTGTAAATGCCTCTGCGGTTTCATCCACTCTTTTCGAAAGCGAATTCTTTGGACACGAGAAAGGAGCTTTTACCGGTGCAGATTCGATGAAGCCAGGTTGGTTTGAAGTGGCAAACAATGGAACTCTGTTTCTGGACGAAATCGGCAATATGCCTGTCGATCAGCAAATCAAGCTGCTCCGCGCCCTGGATGGCAGGAATATCATCAGGGTTGGTGCAAGAAGGGAAATAGCCGTTAACATAAGAGTAATCTCTGCCACGAATGTAAACTTGGAAGAATTGATTGAACAAAAGGCTTTCCGTTCCGATTTGTACCACCGCCTAGCAGTATTTGTGATAAACATTCCTCCCCTGCGGGAGCGCAGAGAAGATATTCCTGTACTTACAGAACACTTCGTGCGTTATTATCAGCAAAAACTAAAGAAGAGCGTCCGGCGGATTGATCCGGAAGTTTACAATGCACTCTCCCGCTACCATTTCCCCGGTAATGTAAGGGAGCTTGCCAACATGGTAGAAAAAGGAATGATTATGTGCGACAGCCAATGTCTGCAGATAAAGCATTTTGCCATGCATGAAGCCAAACCTGGGATAGTTGTTGCCGAAAACCATATCTATCCCTTGCACGAGATGGAAAAGACCATGCTGGTAAAAGCCCTGCTGAGCACGGGTTTCAATCAGGCAAAAGCAGCAAATCTTCTGGGAATATCTGCCAAAGGCGTCGAACGCCGAGTAAGCAAATTCAAAATTAGGAAAGAGGATTACCTTATAGATTCCTGAGAATAAAGGACGATTTCGTCGCTATGCCTTGGTATCCCAAATATCTTTAATATTATTTTGTGCCCATAACACACGCTTATTCAAGAGCTTATTAGCATTGGGTAGAATTATTTTTGCAGCTCTGTAGCCTCTCTGCCTTTTCTAAACCCCCAGAAATACCGCTAAAACAATCACAATTCGTCGCATTCAGACGATATCGTCGCAATTTACCGCCTCTTTCCCTGTATAAAACCTCCCCCTCAAAACGTATGTATAAGCTATTGTTGCGTTTATGTATTTGGCACAGCTCTTGCACTATAACATAAGCAAGGAGCGAACGATGAAGTTACTTATAATTCACCCAGAGCGATTCACGCAAGAAGACATCAGCCAATTTGGCGAAATGACAGACACAAGTGTACACTTGGCTGTTAGTCTGAGCGATGCCAAAAGGTTGGTCTCGATAGGCAGGATGGATTTGGTAACTATTATGTTATACTCGCAAAAAGAGTTTGATTACTTTACCAAGGAATTTGATAGTCAGCAGCTATACAACTGGGTAGTAGGATTGGCGGAAATGGATATTTCATCCCTTAAACATGGATCAAATGTTCATTTGGTAAGCTCTAAACTTTCATTGATAAGCACAGTGAAGCACTTTTCGATGAAGATGAATTGGGTTCAAGATTTGCCTTCATCATCAATAGCTAAATCAGGAGCGGGAAAGTGATTCTACATACTTCATCACCGGTTTTGGAACATTCCGCTGTGTCTATTAAAACAACGAATGTGTTAAACCACAAACCAATTTACCAAGATTTATTATGTTTAATGAACGGTTACCCCACAGCTTTCAAACCTATGAAAGCCTTAGTAACCAAGATTTTATCTGGTGTTCGCAAGCAAATTGTACTGTTGATCTGTTATCCAGTACTACTTATTAAACATCAACAGCTTATAAAATTACACAAGGAGATTCCAATGAAACACACAACTGCTATCTTAGTTCTTGCCATGCTAATCATGGTATCGTTTACAAGTGTCTGGGCAAATGAAATCACCATTCCCGCTTTGGGTGGTGAAGATACCACAAATAACCTTCCTATCAATACCTGGGACGATTATAGTTATTCTCAACAGATTTATACTGCTGCCGAAATTGGATCAGCAATCGAAATCACAACAATCAAGTTTTACTGGGTTTCCGGAGATACATCAAATAGCGCAAATTGGACTATTTACATGGGCAATACCACGAAATTAGGCTTTGCTTCGATTTCAGACTGGGTTCCTGCTGCATCGATGACGCAGGTTTTCAGTGGAAATCTTTCTCTGCCTTCAGTAGAAGGATGGTGGGAAATAACCCTGAATAGTGCATTCCCGTACAATGGCACAGATAATCTGGTGATTGCAATAGACGAAAATACTCCTGGTTCAAGCTTCCCAATCAATGTATCTGCTTGGCGCAGCTTTGGAACAGATGGCGGTGGTGGGAAAGGACATGATACTCTCAAAAATAGCATCTACTACATCAATGATGATGATGGTTTGAATGATAACAACCCAGATCCTGCCAGTCCACCCGACGCATCCGGTATAACAAATGTAAGAAATCAGATTGTCCTGTTTGGCACGATTGACGCTCCCCTTCCCGTTGAATTATCTTCTTTTACCGCAATGGCAACTCAGCAAAACTATGTAAAACTCGATTGGGTAACCCAAACCGAAACAAGCATTAACGGCTATTACCTGTACCGCAGCGAAAGCAATAATCTTGAATCCGCCATACAGGTAAGCCCCTTAATTACGGCTACAAATACATCGAGCGAGAGCAGATATAGCTATCTGGACAAAGAAGTGAACGAAGGCTGTTGGTATTATTGGCTGCAAAGCATAGAATACACGGGAGAATCCAATTATTATGGGTATATTTACGTAAAAATCGATGATAACGATGGCAATACAAGCCCAAGTGCTCCACGTTTTACATCGCTTAACAAAGTGTATCCAAACCCTTTCAACCCTGTAACAACAATCAACTATGACATTAGTAAGGCAGAGGCAGTAAATATCAGTATCTACAATATTAAGGGCGAATGTGTGAAAGTGCTGCTCTCGGAGAAAAAACAGCCAGGTAACTATAATATTGTCTGGAATGGCGTTGACGCTAACAACAGACCCCTGGCTTCGGGAACATATATCGTCAGGATGGTCGCCGGAGATACCCGCTCAACTCAAAAAGCCATGCTCATGAAATAGTATCATTAGATAAGCAAAAGAGCCTCTGCGGAGGCTCTTTTGCCTTTATTGTCATTATTTGAGATTTAAGAAACCAGGCAACGAAAAAAAGGAAAGCCAGTGATATATTTTGAGTAATGTCTTTTGGTTGCCATAGGATAGCGAAACGTCAAACTTTCTCTGCAATTACATAAGCTGCTGCAAATCCCCTAACATTACCATCGATCCCTCTTTATGCTCATTAAATCGCTGTTTACGCTCATTGTACTGGAGCTACAGGCGTCCCGCCTGTACAGGGATAACAAGCGTCTCGCTTGTTCAGGTAGGCAAGATGCCTGCTTCCCCAGTATAGGCGGGACGCCTATAATTCCGGAAGTGTGGAATCGATTTGGCTATCGCTTATATTATACGGATATCTAATTTTTACAGCCAAAGGGATTACACCGTCAGATAGCTCGTTACTTTCACAGTAACAGCATCCTGCGCTACGCCAGCTTCATCACTTTGTTACCTCTTCACTTCTCGACCTCTCGACTTATTGTACCTACGGGTACAATCACCTATATACACATCAAAGAACTACTTCTATAATGTAAGGGGGACAAATCTGACAATTTGGGACAAAAAGCCAATAAATCTTTCGAATTCTGAAATATATTTGGTGAATGCCATGCTGCTTTTTGATGTAACCTAAAGCGAGCATTTCAATTACGCTTATTTGCGTAACGCAGTTATGTGCAATTTGCCTACGATACCAACGGGACTTAGTGAAAAAATGGACGAACAAATGCATGTGCGAAAGCCATAATTATTACTTCTTGACTAATTAACCCTTATGCTAACTATAGAGTCTATGAAGAAAATACTCTTAACATTCATCGGCAACAATGACTGCCTGCTAAGCCAGGGAAAAGAGGGCGCGATACTTAGCATCCTGCAACTGCGGGAATTTGATGCACTGTATATTCTTTACAATGATACACACTATCTTCAGCATGCCTCTGAAATACTGCTTTATTGCAGGCATAAATATCCCCAACTAACGGTGCGATACCAAGAAGCAGAATCGATAAATCCGATTGATTACAATATCGTATATCCTGCGATGATCAGGGCAATAACTGAAATCCAGAAAGAAGAGGGAATCAAAGATGTAGAGTACACGATCTCTCTTACCTCCGGCACCCCCACGATGCATTCCTGTTGGGTGCTGATCGCGCAGGGAGGGATTATTCCGGCACGCCTAATTCAGGTGTCGAGGGAACAAGGTATCTCAGAAATAGATTTCAAGCTGGACGACTTTCCCAAACTGGAAAACACCAAAGCCATCAAAATCCAGCTTACCCAAAGCAGCCGTGAGAACAAACTCCTAAAACAACAGTTAAACCTCGGGTGCGATGAGCTTTTAGGCGAACACGAATCTATCTCCCAAGTTAAACAACAAATAGCCAATTTGGTGAAATACGAAATCCCCGTGTTTATAAGCGGAGAAAGTGGAACGGGCAAAGAAGTGGTGGCAAAGCTGCTGCACTATCACAGCCCGCGCAAAGAGCAGCCATTTATCGCCGTAAATTGTGGCTCCATTAGCCCCAGTCTGTTCGAAAGCGAATTCTTTGGCCATAAAAAAGGCTCCTTCACCGGTGCGATAGCTGACCATGAAGGTTACTTTTCCCAAGCCAATGGAGGCACGCTGTTTTTGGATGAAATAGGTGATCTACCTCTGCCCATGCAGGTGAAACTGCTAAGGGTGCTGGAAAGCGGCAGCATTATGCCCGTGGGCGGAAAAGCCAAAACGGTGAAAGTGAACATTATCAGCGCCAGTAATAAAGACCTGAAAGCTCTGGTGCAAAAAGAAGAGTTTCGCGAAGACCTGTTTTACCGCCTGGTGCAATATGAAATTGATCTGATCCCGCTAAGAGCGCGTGGTACCGATATTATCCTGTTAGTACGCCATTTCCTTAAAAGCTATGCTGCCCAATACAGAACAGATAAACGCTTTTCTCCCGCAGCAGAGAAGAAACTACTGAACTTCAGCTTTCCGGGTAATGTGCGGCAATTGCAGAACTTGGTTAAGCTTGCCTTCATCAATAGCATGGAAAGTGTAATCCAAGCTGATGATCTTATGCTGCCAAGCGAAACAGATAACAACTGCAGCATAGAAATCCCCACCGAGGGCATAGATTTGGACAATGTAATAATCCCAGCCTATTATAACGCTGCATTAAAAAAGGCAAAAGGTAATGCTGCAGAAGCAGCAAGATTGTTGGGATTGAAACCACATACTTTTAGGGCAAGGATTAGGAATAACACTAATGGTAATAATATTGATGAGCGAGAGTAATTATATTTACCTCTTAGCTGTTATGACAAACACTGTGTTGAAAGTTAATGGATTTGTTTGCAGTACTTAATGTTACATCAAAGGATTTGGCGTGTTTCATGCTTCTATAATGAGTATATTAAATATAACATGGAGAATTTAGCATGAACATCAACGCTACTAAACAGAAATACATAGACCGGATTTTTTCCGCAACAGTGGAATATGATAACGTAGTGTTAGAAATTGGAGAAAATGCTGATGAACCCAAATTTACGTTGAAAGTATATAATGAAGGACTTCTGGTCTTTTTTGTTAGATACGATGTTCTTAATGGATTGGGGTATTAACTGAATATCAGGGGTTTTTTTTAAATGAAATCCTAGGAGACTTTATGCCAGAATCACTAACATCATCTACTACAACACAGAAAGACTCAATTAAAGAAACTATCCAAACAACCGCTAATGAATTGTATGTTGAGAAGAAATATGATGAATTGAAGCAAAGGATGGATAGCGTTTTAGAAACAAAAGAATCAAGCTATTGCTATCGCATGAGGGCACTTGCTATTGCCTTACAAAATCCGGATATTGATAGCTATTATAATGCATTGGACGATATTGAGAAAGCTCTTGCGCTCAGTTACAGTGAGCATAACCTTAGTGTTAAACTATGGTTATTGCAAGGTGCTGATGAATACATAATGCACACTAGTATTCCATATGAAGTGCCAGTGTTAGATTATGAACACGAAAAAATCGAATTATTTGTAGAAAACGGAGAGATAAAAAATGATGAGCGAGTAAACACTAGGGAAATTGTAGATGTCTTGGACAAACTCATCGAAATGAATCCAATTTCAAAGTACTATGAGTTAAGAGCGGCCTTTCAGATTCACATCGGCTGTGAAACAGAAGAAGAGTACACCGAAATACTACATAAAGCACTGTTAGATATTGATAAAAGCATTGAGCTTGAGGTAAACAGATCCAGCCTTTCCTTGAAAGAAAGTATAAAAAGAAAATTAGGGATAGGGGAAGAAGTATTGCTAAGCAAAGAAATGGCTTTGGAAACAGACGATATAGTTAAACATTTGTATCTCAAAGCTGATATTCAAATTCAACAAAGATTATATAATGAGGCAATTAACACCCTGGATACGATTATTGAAGTGTCTCCGCCCCCATATTTAGACTCTGATGATTTATTATCATACTTTAAAAGTAATGCTTATCAAAAGAAAAAGGAGTTGTTTCTAAAAACAGAAGAGTACACTAAATATACATGCTTTCTTAAGGAATTACTAGACAATGGCATATCAATGAGGTTATCTGATCATCTTTATGCACTTATTCGAAAAGGGCAATACAATGTCTTGCTGGATCATTTTAATAACTCTCATAATCAAAGTGCTATTATCTTATGGTTCAACATCTGTGCACACATAGCCTTAAAAGACATGAAAAGTGCCAGAGAGCTTCTTGCAGGTTTCAGTTTCGAGGATTTAGTAAAAGAATGTCTTCAACCACTAGTAAGTGAGACACCCATGAGATTTGCACAGACAGAAGAAAAACGCTTAGATACTATATTTGCAGCGATTTCTTTTGAAAAGATGAGTATGTTGTTTTTCATAGATTTGTTAGATAAGTTGTATTCCAACGACATCTGTAAAGAGTCGATTGCATTAAAGTACCTTGAGATCAGAAATGCTGTAGAGGGTGATAACAGCAGCTATTTACAGAACTATAGTTTTAAATTTCGCAGTCTCGATAGTTCTATGGCAGATGCTCCCATCGATGAAGCAGGGATAATGCTGGAGCTACTATATTCTTTGCCTTTTGAAGAAAGCGAAAAAATACAGGGATTTGCGCTGATTAAACATAGAATTGAGCAACAATTGATAAGTGTACTAATGATAAAGAACGCTGTTCGCATTGAAAGAGCCAAGATCGACGAACGCAATCGCATCTTATCCAATCTATCTCACAGCATCAAAAATATGTTGCGCTCTGTTATAGATCCTTTGATAAACCTGAAAGGAGAATTTCCCCAGAAGGCTAATGTGATAGATAATGCCATCAAAGGAGCTAATTTAATCAGAGAGATGGTTACTTCTATCAACTCTTCATACAAGACCAGTATTAAAGATATTAACTGGGATATAGCACATTCCGATAGTGAAGGAATGTCACTGCAAGAAATGCTCTTGAACAGCCTGAAGTATTCCTTGGGTAACATGTTTGATTTCCGCTATTTCCCCCAATATGCCGAAAACTATTATCCCCGCAGCATTGGCAAAGATGATTTTGAAGGTATTAAGCTGGATTGGAACGCTGTTTCGTCTGTTAATGAATTTGAACCTGTAATCGGTTTTGCCGAAAAGTATTTATGCAAACTGAATGTAAATCTAACTGAAGCAGCGGATTATACCCTTGGCAACGAGAAAAGCTCTGCCATCAAGCTGATGATTCTGTTTCAGGAGATTATCTTCAATGCCGTTAAATATACTTCCTATGTTACCAGAGCAGAACGCTTTATCGAAATCCGTTTGGATAGCACGGATACTAAGATTACACTGGAAGTTCGCAACAGTTTCCGTCCAGAAGTGCAGGCTAAAACCACCGGAGTGGGTAAGCTTGTAATCGAAAACTTTAGCAAGGTGCTGGGTAGTGATCCAGAAATAAAAACTACTGACACCACTTATAGCATCAGGATAGAATTTAACAATCTATGGAGGAATAATGCCTAAAATACTTTACATCGAAGATGAATTGAGCCAGAACATCGCATCTATCAAGAAGTTTTTCACTCCAATTTTCTTAAGGGACAGAAACATCGATACTGCCCTTGATGAACTGGAGAACAGCGATCGTGTATACCCCGAAGATATCATCCATGCATGCCAGCCTTGTGCAGATTTGGATTTGTGCTATACTTTTCTGCAAGGCCTGGAGATGATATATAACAACCATAGCAACTATGACCTGATAATCATAGATCGCAATTTAAGCACCTATGATTACTTCGACCAAATTGACCAAATCAAAGAGCTTCTCTCCAAGCTGGACATGGAAGATAGAATTGCAGATTACCTTACCCGTGAAGGAGACTATCTGCTTGTTGCCCTGTTAAAGCTGGATCCCACGGCGATGGACAAGACCTATTATCTAACCGCCAATACCAAGGACGATTTGCGGAGTTCTGCGGAGTTAAATGCATTTATGGACGTTGGCAGTTTTTCAAAGGAGCATGTTATTGAAAAGGGTTCTTCTACAGAGAACATTATCCACAATATCATCGCTGATATGCCAACCTTCAAAATACAGAATCGTTACCGTAAGCAGGTTGATATCATTAGAAAGCACTTAACTGAGGATGATGTAGCTCAGTTTGTAGCATTGATAAAACACTACGATAGAGATAAGCGACATGAGTTTGTTTTCTCTCTCCGCAAGCTCTTGGATAACATCCTGCATAGTGTGGCATTCGCTATGGCTGAGCCGGATGCAGAGTATTGGAATCCCAAAAGCAAGAAAAAACAGTTAACGATAAAGTTCTTCGTCAAAGGATATACGGTTGGCAACAGAGGTGTTGGATTGCTCGCTTATGACGACATCAATCACATTGGCTACAATTCCATCATCCGCAATGCTTGTTTATCCATCTTCGAGATTTGCAGCGATTGTGGTGTGCATGAGCTTAGTAAGGCTATAGATATTGAAAGCATGAATACCGAAAGCCTGTCCCATTACACTATGACATCTTTGCTAAACCAGATTTGTGATGTGATTATATGGTATGACAAAGCCTTGAAAGCGATTGGATAAACCTTTGTGTTGTAGCAGCCTTAGCACAGTCCCATCGGGACGCTATTTCAGATAGAGACAACGTCCTAAAACAGCCAGAGTCCTGTATGGACGGCATTTTAGATAGAAGCAGCGGCCAAAAACCGCCGAACGAGTCCCATCGGGACGATATTTTAGATAGAGACAACGACCCAAAACAGCCAGAGTCACATAGAATGCCTAAGAGTCACATAGAATGCCTGAGAATCACATAGAATGCCTAAGAATCACATAGAATGCCTAAGAATCACATAGAATGCCTAAGAATCACATAGAATGCCTAAGAGTCGCATAGAATGCCTAATAGGAATGAGCCCAGGATGAATCCCGTTGCAGGACATAGGAGTTATAGGCGTCTCGCCTATACAGGAAAAGCAGGCATCTTGCCTGCTAAGCAAACGAGATGGATGTTTTCCACTGCAAGCGAGACGCCTATTTTTCCACTACAAGCGAGACGCTTAGGTTTCCACTACAAGCGAGACGCTTAGGTTTCCACTACAAGCGAGACGCCTGTTTTTCCTGTACAAGCGAGACGCCTATTTTCCCACTACAAGCGAGACGCTTGGTTTTCCACTACAAGCGAGACGCCTGTTTTCCCTGAAGGGGGAATGCCATAGGAGATATTGCTTGACGGATATGCCATTGCCGTCAGCATCGCCATCAAAGAAAACTATGAAGAAGGATTTATGTCTTTTGAGATCAAACAAATTCGTAGCCAATTGGCTGCTCCCAAAGCCTTCTGCCAGGATCAGATAAAGACCCTGCGCGAGCTTCAGATAAAGCCTGAGCTGGCTTTTAGTAACTTTCTGGCTGCCTATCGTGAAAGCGTTTTGGCTGCCTGGGATTTTGGCGTTCTTCTGGATGCCGATCCCACTTTTGCAAATACTCCCCTGCAGCGTTTAGAGGAGATCAATCGCGATTATTATCAAAGGCTTGATCCAGATACCGGATACGCCACTTGCTTCGCCAATCCGGATTATGCTCATGAGCTTTACGGAGCCGAACTAGGCTCTTTGATCAGCGCCCTTTATATGCGCAGCTTTAACATTAAAGCAATGCATATGCAGCAAAACTTCGTGGCGATTAAAGCCAATCTGGAACTCTTTTGGGATCTGCTGGAACTCGCCCAAAAGGATGACATGACGTACCAAAGCTGGTTGCAGGCATACATCCAACGCTCTCAACAAGATTTTGAACAGCTCGTGAAAGCAAATTACGCAATGCGCTTTAGCCCTGAAGCAGATTACAACCGCCGCATCATCTGTGAAGCAAATCTCAGCGACATCCGCTATCTGTATCGTTATGGCGTTCGCCTCAGTAAACACGATCTCGCCATGGCAGATTTCATCTCACATTACGATGCCAAGGAGCTAAAGAAGATCGGCTCTTACATCGTGCAATGCTGGGTAGATGGCTTCGAACGCGCTCGCAGGGATTACCGCATCAAACGCTATGCCACGGTGATTATTCCTGTAGGCATGGAAGCTTTGGGACGTCTTGTTATCCAGGAATTAGAGCAGCTTGGCTTGCAGTGCACGGTGCCTGCTCCGCAAAACCAGGGCATCAACCGCCAGCTTGCTTACGACCACCGTTTTGATAGCGCCCTCAGCCTCACGAAGGACTATATGGAAATGAGTCTTAAAGTATCGGAAGAGACCATCGAAAGCATGAAAGATCTCATCGGGCTACAAGCGGGGCCTGTTTATGTGATGCTTTTTGGTGAAACCCCCTTCAATCCAGAACCCAAAAAAACTTGCCTCAAGCTAAGTGATGAACAGCAACAGCTCTTCCGTGAGTTTTCGGCACGCAACACTCAGCTCTACCTCAAATATGCCAAGCGCGACGAATCCAGCTTCTCCATCATCGCTTTCCCCTCCACGGAGATTGGTGAAAAATTTCCCGAAATCTTCGCAGATACCCTAAAGATCAACCTGCTGGAAAGCAATCGCTATGCCAGGATTCAGCAATTCATCATCGATGTGCTGGATACCGCAGATTACGTACACGTGAAAGGCAAAGCCGGTAACGATACCGATATCAGAGTGCAGATGCACAAATTAACCGATCCCGCTACCCAGACGCTCTTTGAAAACTGCGTGGCAGATGTGAACATCCCGTTGGGCGAAGTGTTTACTTCGCCAGTACTTAAGGGCAGCACCGGCACACTGCATGTGGAAGATATCTATCTGGATGGCTTACGCTATTTTAACCTCAAAGTCCATTTTGAAGATGGCTGGGTGAAGGATTACTCTTGCAGTAACTTTGCCGATCCCGAAGAAGGCAAGCGCTACATCCACGAAAATCTGCTGCTGCCGCATAAAACCCTGCCCATCGGCGAATTTGCCATCGGCACTAACACCACCGCCTATCAGATCGCCAAAAAGCACGATATCATGCACCTTTTGCCCATCCTGATTATCGAGAAGATGGGTCCGCACTTTGCCATTGGCGATACCTGCTATTCGCACGAAGAAGATGCACCGCATCCCAGCATTCTGAATGGCAAGGAGATGATCGCCGTGGAAAATGAGAAATCTTGCACCCGCAAAACCGACCCCATCAACGCCTACACCCAGAAACACATGGATATCACCCTGCCTTACGAAATGCTGTCCTCCATCACCGCTGTATCCAAGGATGGCAAAGGCACCGACATTATCCGGGATGGATTCTTCGTGGTTCCCGGCACAGAGGAGCTAAACATCCCTCTTCGGGAAATGACCCAATGCACAGAGTGAACAAGCTCTAAATAAAGTATCTAAAGAAAGCGTTTGGAGTTCAATTCGCCTATCCTTATTTCATCCTTTACTCCCAGTTTCAAGGCGAAACGGACTTCAAAAAGCGGCACAAAGCTGCCAGGAGCACGCTTGAAGTCCAAAATGCCGCTAAGATATAGGTAGATATAAAGATAGCTGAGGCACTTTGAACTCCAAGCTGGAGAAAGCTTTTGGAATTCAATTCTTCTGTTCCCGGCACGACAAAGCTATAATTCTTGCGGGCATTGCCCTATCATTGCCCACCCATTGCCCTCCACATGGACAATGAGTGGGCAATGATAGGGCAATGCAAGCAAGGAAGAAAGCTGTTTTAGTCACCATTACGCAGTGGATTTGTGTTGCTGAAGTTTTGGGGTTTTGGAGTTCTGGCGTACTGCGCTACGTTGCTGCTAAATAGCTTTTTCTCAGCTTAATATCAGGCATTTCGGGGCTAAACTCCGCATCCATAGTGGCAAGCTGCTGCCTGATGATACCGCGGCTACGCAAAGCAGGAGTAAGAATGTAATCTTTAAAAGTCTCTGGCGCAATCTCCTCAAGCGATCTCACATGAGGAAACAGCAACTTCATATAAGCTGTGCATAGCTTTATCACTGCTTTCGTGTCTCTGGTATCGGCATTTTGGGGTATCTGCAAAGCCTCTTGAACTATCTGCCCCGATTCTGTTTGGCAGCGCAGTAGGTGCATAATTTCGGAGAAATACTCGGTATTTAGAGCGTATCCTCTTAATTTGAGGTCTTCCGTGAACCTAAATAGAATCCAGCCGGGGATAAAGCCATGGATGCGATCTACCAACGCAGAAGAATGGAAGAACTTGGGCAGGTGCGCAAAGAAATCTTCATGGCGAGGCTGTAACTGCCTATTTAGAGAGATGTTGCCAAGCAGCATAAGACCGCAATCGGACACATTCTTATATTGCCCCACCACAATCTTACCATTCTCCAGATAGTTCTTGAATGCTCCCAGGATATCTTCATCGTTGGAAAACTGAATCGTCTCTACTTCATCCAATGCCAAGAAGTCATAGTTATGGATTATGCCTGGTGTCTTGGTGCTAAGGTTGTAAAAGATTCCCGCACGGGAAACTATGCCACCGCTAACTGTCCAACCAAACTTGGAAAGGTTGTTGAAAACATAGGATTTACCCGTACCCTTGGGGGCAAGCTCAATCATATTAAGATTGGGTTCCACATGCACCAACAGCCGGGATAACATGGTAAGTTTACGGGCAAGATTAAAGGTTAAGCCTCTTCCTGGATCAACATAATTCGGGTTCACTTCCATCGAGCGGATTAGCACATCAACCCACTCATCGGTAGTGAATTTCCCTCTGGCTTCCAGAAAGTAATCTATCTCCACTTGATACGGCTCAAAAGGTCGGAAATCAGTAAGCTCCACATAGCCATTCATGCCCGGTGTGGGAGCTTTGTAGGTAAGCGTCAGAACCCCCCATATCTCGCCTTCGTGCAACTGTTCTATCTTGTCTTGAGCCATGTTCATGGATACAATGCCTTCTTTGTGACCAATTCCCAAATCAGGGATGGAAAAGCCCATCTTGCCATGCAGCAGGTCAGTTTGGATAATTAAACGAGAGAATATTTGAATTGGTGCTCTGCTGTGGAGTAATCTCTTCCGTAAGCCCAAGCCTTTTCTGGGTATTTTGTCATTGATAAAGCCGATGCAGGCTTCTTGGTCGAAGATATCTTCATCAGTAAAGCACTTAACCATCCAATCTTTGATGTACGAAGGCAGATTGCGCCCCACAAACACGTCATAAATATCCGGGTTTTTATAAACGGATTCCCGCGGGAATACCCGTTTTATCTTGTCGTCTAAGATAATAGTAGGGTAATCTATGGAGGTCAAGTCTATTTCCGCTTGTGCCTACGCATCAAACATGTCTTTCAGAGGTGTTTCCCTGAAACCACTTGTTTCGTTGTTGCTATCTTCCTCCGGAAGGTGGGGAAGCTCACTATCAAAATCGTACAATTCCTGAAGGTTGTCGTTAAACTTTCCTGGGATGATTCCCACTGTGGAATATAGATCGAGGGTCTCAATGAACATTCTAAGTATCTGGCGTACTGGCTTGGTGGATGGGTCAATGCGTTTCAGAGTATCCTGCACCATGTTTTCCGGCAGTTCATGTTTCCAGGGAATGGCTTCTTGGTGGATTTCCAGCAATTTATCCAGCAGCACGATATAATCCTTTGGCTTAAGTGGGGTAAGAACCATACCTTGAGAGCCTGTTATAAGATCAAAGAACTTAGTAAGCAGCTTAGCTGTTGTGTCCCCGAATCTCTCTTGGGCTAATATTGGCATCTCTATGGCATCTTGTTTCCTGGCACCGCGGAAGACATCTGCATTCAGGGCATCTGCTGAAGCCACAAGAGTATAAATGGGCAGCTTGTGTTCTCCACTAAGATTCATCAGCCACGAAAGGTTTTTATAGGAGTTCAGCCTGCTCACTCTGCCCATTCTGCCTACAATTTCCAGCTCGTCGATGAGGATTACCCATCCTTTATAGCCGAGGCTCTTCACCAACAGCGAAAAGAATTCTACAAAAGAGATTAGGTGTTCCCTCTGGACAAACTTTGGCATCTTTTTATACTCAAATTTCTGGAAAGACCTAACGAGTTGTTTGGCAACGGTAATGTTCTCTTTTTTACCCATCAGAGCATTGTAAAGAAGAATCATTTCATTGGCATCGTATTTGATAAAGCTCTCAAAGATTAGCCGAGGAAGAGGATGGCTAATCCCGCTGCAAAGCTCAAAAAGCGTCTCTAACATAGGCAGAGATAACCTATGCCCCGCAAGCTGATTTAAAAGCCCCGGGATATTGGTTTCACGGGTAAGCACATGTGAAGACAAAGCTGGGAAAAGGTTAAAGAGGTTGTTAAGCCCCAAATCTCGGTTTAAAGAAAAGTAGCTGACGGCAAAGCCTTGCTCCAGAATACGCTTTTCCACGGTTTTCAGGAAATGCGTTTTCCCCTGTCCATAGCTTCCCCAAATCACTCTTCCTTTTACTTGTTTACCGCCTGCCAAGCCTTCCAGGTCGGTATCAATGCTATCGGTCAGTTTCTGTCTTAGGTCTGGCAACGCACCTACTAAGCTACGGGTAGGGATTCCTGCTCGGACAGCCTCTAAAAGCAGAACCATGCGGTTATGTTCACTATTTTCGTAGTTTTCTACCATCATCTCTCCCCAGTCCAAAAGCCTTTAGTGCTAAGCAGTTCCCTAAAGTTTTGGTAATCAAAGCCACGGTTAGTTTCCCTATCATCGGCAGCATAGGGAGGCTGTACGCCAAGCTCTAAAAGCTTTTGTTTTAGTGGTTCCATTTGTCCGTTTAGCTGCATGTTATGGAATATCAGGTCCGAATCTATTAAATCTGAATAGACATTTAGGTTCTGCAATTGTTCAAAACCAGGCTGTATCCTCATCCATAAAGCATGATAACTAGCTAAGCCGTGTTTCTCATCTTCAAATATCTCTCGGCTTCCAGAGATAACAATTAAGGTATTGGGAAAGAAATCCATGTCGTCAATCAGTTGCCGAATAAGCTCATACACATCATTTCGTCTCATGGGTGTGTAATGCACCACCGCCTCCGATTTGGGCAGGATTGCTTCAAATTGGTCAAGCAGAATTATCACGCCCTTATAGCCCATGAACTTAAGTATCTCTACCAGTGAATATAACCAACTGCGAGCATTGTGCTTAGCAAGAGTTTCATGTAACATACTCGATCTTTTATAGGGGCTTGCTATCTTCTCTCCCCGTATCCAATCGCGAGCAATTGCCATAAAGTCTTTATCTTTTTCCACCACAGCTTCCATAAACATATGCATAAACTTGCGAAAGGAAAACTCCAGTTCCAATGAATTCACAATACTATGCACACAAGTTCTAATATCCTTCTTCGCTTGTTCGGGGTTAGATTGTTCCCTTTCGCACAGATAATCCATCAGCGCACCCCCAAAGGAAGTGAAATCCTGAAGGTTGTAGCCAAGTTTATCCAGTATCTTAGAGCTAAGCGTCTCTTCCAGCTTTTCCAAATCTACCTGTGCTACCACAGCTTTGTAAAAAGCAACGGAATCTGTAAGGTGAAAGCTAATCTGTGAAATATCAAGGTCTATGGCAAAGAACCCTTCCCTGGCAGCATGAACTTTTAGAGCTTGCAGGAAGTGGGATTTACCTGTCGCCTTGCCACCGTACAGTATCTTAACCTTGCTCCCACCTGCTGCTATAACTTGATTCAAACAATAGTTCTTCATCAGCTCCAGCCATTCATTGGGAACCGTGAGATACTCAATTAAATCCGGGTCTTTAGGAGGAAAGCCGCCTTGCAGGGCTTCTAAATCTTCTTTATTTGCTTTCATCTTGCGGAACTTCTTTATGAATAGTTATGGTAGAGGCTTTTATCGTTTCCCCACTTGCGGTTTTAATGATGTACATTTTGTTTACATCACGGCTATAACCAAGCTCCAGACGGTAGTTATCAAAATTGGTGGTGGCGGTTAATCTGCCGATATCCCACAGGAAGTTTTCCAGCTTGTAATCGCTGGCTGCGGGTGAAAGCGTAAAGAGATCGAAAAGTTCTTTAAGTGCCACACTGAAACCGTATTTTACCTCTCTGGATGAATACATTCTGGTATTAACAAAACCATAAGCCTTTAGCAGACGTTTAAAGAAACTATTTGCATTGAAGGAGCTATTAAGTTTACGATAGGTTTTTTCGATTAGCTTAACTACCAATCCTGGTTCCAGATTGCTCACCCTTAGTTTCTTGCGTCCCATTGAGATTTGCAGATAATGCTCATTCACATGTATTTCTATATCCATGGGACCAATCAATAATTTAGTACCGTCTATTTCCACAGGGATACTTCTAGAGAGCAGCATTGGCATTAATACATCAGCATAAGCTTGGTTATCGTTGTATTTGTTCTTCAAATCTTCTATTTCGGGAGTGGCACTTTCTATGTAGGTGTTTACTTTTTCCCAAAATCCATCTTGCAACTCAAGAATTTCCTTTGTGGAAGTCTCAGCTTGGATAATGTTATGGTTTTTAAGTGATACCAAAAGAGTACTGTAGCTCTTATGAAGTCTGTCTAAATCCTTTAGTTTTTGCATAATCGCTCTCCTTAATTATATTAAATTAACTAGCAAAGCTACAAACAACATACATATTGAAATGTCAAGGATTTTCTCACATTTCCTCGTTTATCAACATGGAGCAGTAATCCAGTTTCTCATCTATTCATTTAGGAACAGTTTCCTGCGCTATACTTTCTCCCCAGAACGTGCACAATACTATCCGAGCTTATTCACCTGCGATAGCGGTGTTCTTCCTTCGATTACAGCAAGGGCGTTTTCGGCAGCCATGATACCCATGTTAATGCGTGTGGCAATGCTGGCAGAACCGATATGTGGGAGCAGCACCACATTGTCCAAAGCTAATAGCGCAGCGGGAATATGTGGCTCTTCTTCGTAAACATCAAAGCCAGCGGCAAATATCCTTTTTTCGCTAAGGGCAGCGATTAGTGCTGGTTCGTCCACAATTGCACCCCGTGCTGTGTTTATCAAGGTTGCGGTGGGTTTCATCAGGGCGATTTCAGCTTTCCCAATCAGATGCTTGGTTTCTGGGGTAAGCGGGGCATGCAAAGAAAGGATGTCCGATTCGCACAGCAAGGTGTCAAGCTCCACTCTTTCTGCTTTGAAGGGCAGTTCTTTGGGTGAAGAACTATAATAAATTATCCTCATGCCAAAGCCAGTAGCGCGTTTGGCGACAGCTTGTCCGATTCTGCCCATGCCCAAAATGCCCAGTGTCTTGCTAAATACATCCTGCCCCAACATCATCATTGGTTCCCAAGCTTTGAACTTCCCTGCACGCAAAAACGCTTCACTTTCCGTAATCCTGCGGCAGGTTGCCATAATCAAAGCCCAGGCAAGGTCGGCGGTGCTTTCGGTTAGCACTCCTGCGGTATTGCACACGGCTATTCCTTTAGACGTGGCATATTCCACATCTATGTTATTATAGCCCACGGCATAGGCGGAAATCACTTTCAGATGAGGGGCTGAATCGATCACGCTTTTATCGATTGTATCGGTAAGCAGGCAAATCAAGGCTTGCACATCAACTACTTTTGCACATAATTCTGCATGAGAAAGCGGGCTATCGTGTGGGTTTACGCTTAGCTCAAAATGTTCACGCAACCGTTCAATAGCTGCTTCGGGGATGAGGCGAGTCAATAACAATTTGGGCTTTACATGAACGCTATGTGTTTTGGGGTTCAAAGTGCCTCCTATATCTTTATAGCTACCTGTATCTTAGCGGCATTTTGGACTTCAGAAAACAAGGGGATATCGCTGAACTTGACTGAAGCCTTGCCTTCGCTACCGATAATGAAAGTGTTTCCTGAAGTCCAGTGTGCCGTTAAGTTATAGGTGGACATATAATTAGCATAGGCACAAAGGACTCCAGACACAAATCGCTTTCATGTAAAAGTCCAAAGAGCCAATAAACTATAGGTATATATGAAGACAGGAATGGCTCTTTGAACTCCAGACTCGCTTTCATTGCCGGTTGCGAAAACGTGTTTTCTGTCACACATACCTCACAAAGCTGCTTACTCCGTGCCGTTTGGGTTTGGGAAAATCTTCAGCGGGAAAGCCTATCGGCGTTATACAGGCAATATAATCCTCGTGCGACACGCCTAAAAGGTCTTTAACCTCGTTCTTATCCATATCGGTAACCCAACAAGTCCCCAAGCCATAAGCTTTTGCAGCCAACAGCAGATGATATGCAGCGATGCAGGCATCCTGAACTTTACGGCGGGAAAGCTCGCCCCGTGATACCACCGCAATGGCATAGGGAGAGGCAAGAATAGGTTCTCCGGCGGGACCACGCAGATTTACTATTTTCTCCAGCACATCCCTCTGTTTGATAACCACATAGTAATAACTTTGCATATTGCAAGCGGTAGGCGCATAACGGCATAGTTCAAACACTTTATTAAGCATTTCCTCTGGCACGGCTTGGGAAGTATATTGCCTGATGCTGCGCCGCGTGATTAAGCCTTCTCCTAAGCTAATGTGCGGCTCAATGGGATGCTCAAATGCCTGAAACTCCAGATTCCGTCCTTCCGGATCTTTCGCCCAGAAATGATAGATAGAGAAATGAGGATTGGCTTTGGGAGCTTCCACTGCAATGCTTTGCAGGGAGGCATACAAGGCATCTACATCACTATGTTTAGGCACAAAGAAGGTAATCGTGCCTTCAGTTTCCGCTTTATCCGCCTGGCAAAATCCAAAGAGCATATTGCCGTTTTGATAGATGGCACACTTGCCCTGATCCAACCAAAGCGGCAGCTCCAATACTTGGCTGTAAAACCCCCGCATAAGCTCAAGATTAGCAGTTTTGAAGAATACAATTCCATTCATAATAGTATCGCTCCTATGTTATAGCTTTTTACCTATAGATTAACTGGAGCAGTGCTACAAGGCAAATTAGTTTGTATTTACGAAAGGTTTTTCAAGCTTCACACCTTAGCTGTTGGTTTAGATAACTGGTGCGGTATCTTCGAGTTAAGCGGCACTTGCCTACACATCGCCGATTTATAGGCATCCCCCAAATTATTAACAGGAACACCTATTCAATCTGCTACACCCCATAAATTGCTTTCCCATAATATCGGTGAATAGCAACTATATTATGCTTGACAAATATCGCACCACAAACATTATCGTCCAAAACTAAAAGAGGTATTCAAATGAAGAGCTTAATTAAATTCAACAGAATAATACTTAACCGCTTGCTACTGTCAGTACTTTTTGTGCTGGTGTTAGTTTCACTTTCTGCTCAGGTGGAAGGAGATTATAAAACAAATTGGGGCTATGCTGCTTGTGGAGATCCGGGCGGCTGGTCTTATTACAATGGATCTGGGTGGGTAACTGCCACCGTGATACCGCCATCACCTTTCCCCATTGGGAACACCATATATTTGGATCACTTTATCTACTGTGACAGAGATTTAGTGTTGGAAGGGAATATCGTAATGTCCAGTGGTGGAGGTCTAAACTTAAGATTAGGCGCCCATTTGCAAATCGCGAGCACCGGCGTCATACAGAACAAAGCCATCCAGGTCGATCAAGGATGCACCATCACCAATAACGGGCAGATACTTTCAGCTTTTTCTGGTGCCACCATCATTCTCGTAGAAGGAACTGCAGATGCTCGCCCTACAATCATCAATAATAGCAGCATACAATTGACTGACGATGGCAACGCTGCTACCTACAATTTGCAAGTTAGAGGCTATTCTATCTTGGATTCCGGGCATGATGGCTATATCTATGGTACGGGTTCGATGCAGGTAACTGGTCAACATCCCCGTTTTGAAATTGCCAATCCGGGTGGTTTTATGGCTGATGATGGTGCCATTCGCATTACAGGAACCAACAGTTTTTCCAAAGCTGATTACCTGTTCAACGGTACTGTGCCTCAGCATGTGGGCAATATTCCAGAACCAATCTGGAGCTTGACGATCGACAATCCCACAATAGTAACGCTCGACAATAATATTGAGATAGATGGCAATTATGCCATTGGTTTTGCCAGAGTAACGAGTGGCTCTACTTTGGATATGGGACCTTATATCATTAAATCTTCTAAAACATGGGGAGATGCCAGATTTTACCTGGAAGATGGTGCCACTTTAATCACGCAGCATTCGGAAGGCGTATCTTCTGAAACAGTAGCCGATCTGATCATCAAAGGCTGTATCCAGACTAACTTTGCCGGCTATTCCAGCGCGGCAAATTACACTTACAACGCTAGTGGAAATCAAGACAGTGGGGTTTTTACCACAACGCCCACTGCGAATACAGTGAATGACCTCACGGTAGGCATCAATACAAACCTGACTTGGCAAAATGGAGGGACTTTACCGACTGTGAACGGTACCTACACCAAGGAAGAAGAAACCCTGCCGGTTACGCTTTCTTCTTTCACTGCCACCATCTTGGGATTCAATAATGTGCAAATACTATGGAATACCGCTTCTGAAACGAATTGCTTGGGCTATCGCATCTGGAGAGCCAATGATGCAGATTTGGCAAATGCTACTTGCATCAGCTCTATGCTGCAAGCTGCAAACAGTTCACAGGGAGCACATTATGTGTTTACAGATATTGAACTCTATGAAGAAGGAACTTATTATTATTGGCTGGAAGATATCGCCATAAACAACGAAAGCCAGTTTCATGGGCATATTCAAGTAACCCTGACATCTCAGGGTGAAACGCCAACCCCGGAAGTGGTGCAAATCACTGGGTTCCAATCCAACTATCCCAATCCCTTTAATCCTTCTACTAATTTGCGCTTTGGGCTTAGTAAAGATTCTGACGTTACTGTCCGTTTCTACAATCTGAGAGGGCAATTGGTAGATTCCATGCACCTTGCCAATCAGAAAAAAGGCATAAACAGCCTGGTGTGGGATACTAATGATTTAGGTATCTCCAGCGGGGTTTATTTTGCCCAGATGAGCAGCAATAGTGGCAACGATATATTAAAAATCACCCTATCAGAGTAAATGAGATTTTACTTCATTTATCGGCGAAAGCCTTGGTGATAGATGAAGTTTAACACACCACCATTGATAGTAACGCCGGGTTTTCAGCCCGGCGTTACTATTTTAGCTTTACTAGCAGATTATTAAACCAATCTTGCTTGAATTGCCCTATCATTGCCCACCCATTGCCCTCCACATGGGCAATGGGTGGGCAATGATAGGGCAATTCAAGCAAGGGTGTGGACATGCTGGTGAGATTAGTGAGTCTGGATTCGATGCTACCAAAGAAGTGCTCAGATATCCCTAGAATTATAGGGTAGCAAGACTACAGCGATGGATGGTGGCGTAGTCCTTTGGGCTGAACAAAATATGGCTAAGAGCGAAAATACATCAGCCCAAACAACTTCACACTTACTGTAACAGCATTCGCCGCTAGTGCTCACCGCCGAAGCGGTTTTGTTTACAAGGTTTGCTATATGAAAATCCGTCTCGGTGGATTCTTTTATGGTTATATGAGGCTCATGTTCATTTAAAGTGGGTGAGTGCATCAATGAAACATTTTATAGCTCGTTTAGAGCAAGCAGCCTAAATCCTAAATCCCATTAGGGATGGTAGATAATAGCGACGGGTTTTAACCCGGCGTTAATGAACATATAATTCCAAGGAAAGCTCCATCGGGGCGAAAGCTGTCTTTGTATAGCCAACAAATATCGCCAAATATACATAAGACCATCTGTCGTCCCGCTGGGACTAAAACGTGTTTTTGTTCTATCTTCGCCGGGTTAAAACCCGTCGCTAATACCTATCGTCCCGTCGGGACTACTGTCTTGTATTTTTGAAGCTCAATTTATCTTACCCACCATAAATGAACTTGAGCCAACTCTTTTATGCTTATATGAAAAGGGTGATGTTAAGATTTCTCCTAACATCACCCTAATAGATTTATTGGGTTAGATTAGTTATTCTTCAATCTCTTCAATAATAACAGGAAGATTACCTTCCAGGCTATCAATCATAAACTGTGCAGATTCGTTGAGATCTCCGGTTGGATACTGGACAAGGAAATCTTTGAAAAGCTGCAACGCTAAATCTTTGTTCTTCATTTCCTCTGCAATCAAAAAAGCCTTCATAAAGAATGCCTTATAGTCATCGGAGTTGTTTTTATAGCTTTTAATAATCTGGTCGTAAAAAGTGATGGCGTCCTTAAAATTACGCTGTCTGGCGGCATCATCAGCATTGGTAAAGAGTTCATCGGCACTAAGCTGGCTTTGTACGCGCTCTGGATATTTGCGCATATTGAATTCCACAAATAGCTGCTCGGTAACCTCGTCCTGCTTGGCTTTTTCTTTTTCTTTCTTTATCGCAGCTTCTATCTTAGTTTCATTATCTGCAAGTGGCTTAAAAGTTTTGGGGCTTTCGTTTATGCTTCTGAAGAACACAAATTCCCCCTTAGCAGAGGTAAAAACGGGGCTGAGATAGCCAAGAGGATTATCCCAAATCATTTTGGAAAAATCTGCATCGGGACCTATGCCAGTTACTATGCCATTTTGGTATTGATAGTCCAGCACCGCAGTATCGGGACGCTTTGAATACTTGCTGATTATGCTTTTCATTTTCGTTTCGTTTTTACTCTTGTATGCCAGTTTATATTTTCTCCATGCACGGTCGGCAGTTTTCTTGGAATCGAAGAACATAGCTTCTATGGAGCGGTAACCGGGGGTGGAGTATTGGTCGATATCTTTTTCATAACGTGCTTGGATATCATCTTTGCTAACGGTTACAGTGTTTACAACCAACAGCTCATAAGCTTTGCGTAGCAAATAGGAGCGACGCATAGCTATGATATCCGAATTGTCAGAAAGGTACTGGCTATAATTATTTGCCTGAGCTTCGATGTAGATTATGTTTTGCATCAGCTCTTGTTCTACAAGTTGCTGCGCTCCACCACCCTTGGTAATGAAAATCTGTTCCTGGGCGGGTATTTTATCGAAAGTTTCTAATAGCTGTTTCACGCTTATCTGCAAAGCTGGATTTGAAGAGTTGATAACAAGCTTGACGAGGATGGAATCGTTATTTGCTCTTTCCTTAATATCCATCATGGCAGCGAGATCGTTATCTACGGTTACATTATATTTAGCTTTTAGGGATTCAATCATGGCATCCAGCATGCTTCGTTCTTTGGTGGGACGATAACGCTGCTCAAGCTCTGGCACCACTTCATCATATGTTTTTTGGCGTCCAGGGATAGATTCTGTAACGCGGAAGATGTGCCAGCCCGTTTCTGTTTGGACGGGTCCTGTATATGTGCTGGCAGCGGGATCGCTTTTTCCAATCATCACTTCAAGTTCGGCATCATTTCCCACTCCGGGGATGTTTCCGTTCATGCGGATGTTTTTTATTATGCCTTTTAATCCCTTGGCGTAGGTGTTTTGATTGTATTTATTGGACACTTCAGCGAGAGTAGTGCCTTTCTTCATTTCTGCCAATGCTTTCAAGCCTTCAGCTTCATCGGTAACCTGAATGTATTCTATAGTAAGATAAGGACTCAGGTAAAAAGAGGCGAGGTTTTGCTCATAATAGCCGTGCAAATCGGCATCAGTTAAGGTTACAAGTTCAGACACATTGCGTTTGTAATACTCCTGAATAAGATAGCGTTTTTCTACCCCATTAATGCTCTCTAAAACGCTTGCATCTTTATCTAAACCCATTTGTAGGGCTTTCTGATAAAACACATCTTCGGTAGCGGTGATGTTTAACACTTCAATCTGCCCATCAACGGTGCGATAACGAGGTTGATAAGTGGGGGGGAGCTTAGATATTTTGGCATCTATATCTTTACGCAAAATCACGCCACCATCATATTCCGCCCATACGTCGGTATCATTTACACTTTTATCAGTTGTTACTTTCACGGGAAGCGGATCGGCTGCCATTAATGAGAGGCAAGCCATCAAGAATATCAGCCCTAAGCTGAAAAGAAGGGTTTTTGACATGTCTATGCTCCTTAAAATTTGCATGTTCTGAATTTGTTCCCACAATTGTGAATAATGATAAGACGTCAAGACTTTTGTAAAAAACAAGCAAAACTAAAGATTTCATCAAAGATTGGTACGCATCGTGCATACCTAAAAAGTAACGAAAAAATATCCCTTAGGAGGATACAAATGCTCAGGAAACTGAATAACCAGAAGGGTTTCACCCTTATCGAAGTCTTGGTGGTGGTTATTATCGTAGCCATTCTGGCTGCTTTGGCAGTGCCACGTTATCTGCGTTATGTGGAAAAATCCCGCAGCACAGAAGCTCAAACTGCAATCAGCACCTTGCGTAAAACTTACGACGTTTATATGCAAACCAATGGTTCCACCGATGGTTTTAGCCTTGAACAAGCCCAAAAAGAAGCTCGTTTAGGTGAAAGTACCAACAAAAACTGGAAGTTTGAAGTTATTGGTTCACCTCCCAAGAAATATGTTGCTACTTCCACTCAAGATTTTGCCGGTGGTGAAGGCAAGCAGGTTTGGTATGACGTTGCTGATGCTAAATTCCATGGCTATGGTATTGACACTTGGACAAACCCGGAATCCGGAGGAACTGAAAGCGACTAATCCAGGAGGATGGTAAATTGACAATCCATGAACTTTTGCGCTTTACCGCCGAGGCGGGAGCATCTGACCTTCATATTGCTGCCGGCTCGCACCCCATGGTGCGAGTCAACGGACGCATGAAGAGACTAAACCTTCCTATTCTTACTGTGGAAGAGGTAGAAATCCTTGTTTTCGGTGTGATGAATGAATCGCAACAAGAATTGTTTAAAAAGCATCTGGAAATTGACTTTTCCACGAAACTAAGCAATGATGTTCGTTTCCGTGTTAATGCGTTTCACCAGATTAATGGCATATCATGTGCTTTCCGTGTGATTCCCAATGAGATAAAATCTTATGACGAACTGCACTTGCCGGAAATTTTAAAACGGTTGACAATGAAAGAAAAGGGCTTGATTCTTGTAACAGGTCCCACCGGTAGTGGTAAATCTACCACGCTGGCAACAATGATTGATTCTGTTAACGAAAATCGTCACTGTCATATAATAACGGTTGAAGACCCCATCGAATTTGTTCACCGCAGTAAAAACAGCTTGGTGAATCAACGAGAATTGGGGCACGATACTTGGAGCTTTACTGCTGCTCTGCGAAGTGCTTTGCGTGAAGACCCGGATGTGATCCTCGTGGGAGAAATGCGTGATTTGGAAACAGTGTCACTTGCGTTGACAGCCGCCGAAACAGGACACCTTGTTTTTGCCACTTTGCACACAGGAAGCTGTACAAAATCTATAGATCGTATTATTGACATGTTTCCCAAAGAACAACAACAACAAGTGCGATCGATGCTTTCTGAATCGTTAGAAGCCGTGATAGCCCAGACCTTGTTGCCTACAAAAGACGGCAAGGGACGTGTGCCATCAGTAGAAATAATGATAGCCAACGTAGCTGTGAGAAACTTGATTCGTGAAGAAAAAACGTATCAGATACCTTCAGTTATTCAAGCTAGCACCAAAGAAGGGATGCAAACCAGAGACCAATCTCTGTACAACTTGGTAATGAACAATCTTATCGAACGTACGGTTGCTGAGGAATTTGCCGAAAATCCCAAGCAGTTTGCTACTGGAGCCGGTTTTTAGTAATGAAGTTAAATAGCTTAAAGCAGAAAGGTAAATATACGGGCGTAACTGCACAAGATGTATCAGTTCCGCTCTGCACTCCTGATGGTGCTGTTCAGTCGCGTAAAGCAAGCCAATTTCTTGGCTTGCTTAGAAACCAGCGAGGCTACACGCTGATCGAAGCAATGGTGTTAACCGTGGTTCTGGCTGCAATGGTAGCGACTATCTATACAGGGGTTATCTATGCAGACAAGCAAACGCGGTTAAACTACAGACATCGGGTTGCTACCTTTATAGCTTCAGGCGAAATTGAAAAGCAATACACAATATTCATGAAAACTGGGCGCTTTATGCCCTTCACAGGCAAAGAAGTATTCATAGACGACATTACTGATGATGTGGTAAAAGGCAGCGTAACCGTATCCGTGAAAGAAGATGTTGAGTATAACGTTTCTAAAATATACCCTTACTTTTATCTAATTGTGGATGTTGTTTGGGTTGACCCAATCTCCAAGAAAAGAAACAAAGTAACATTACGTGAGGATTTCTATGACGTGGAAGGAAAGGTGAATCCATGAAGCAATTGCATCGATCCCGCACCTCATGTATTGGCTTGTTACGCAGCTCTAAGGGATTCACCCTTGTCGAGCTAATCACTGTAATGATAATATCTACATTGCTGATTGTGATTGCTGGTGTGGGACTTAGCGTATTTTTTGCCAAGTATCAAGAAATCAATGCGTATGTGGAGCTGCAAAAAGATGCCATGGAATTCTTAAATTACTTGAAAAATGGTTACAATGTTGGCTCAGGTAATCACATTCAGTTTAATGGAATTATAAATGCCAAGGCGATAACGATAACCGGCAGAACAAACGAAGCAGGTACGGGGAATGGAATTAGAATATCACCCCCGCTAAAAGAAGAGTATCCCCATGATTTCATGCACTTTTACCTGCAAGACAAAGTGATACGTGTTAATTATATGTTTAACGGAGTTCAAGTAAACACCCCAGCTTATATGTTTCCCAAACGTAGTGAAACAGATAATGTGATAATTGAAAGTTTCAAAATTAGTGACGCTAATGCCTACAATGTACTTTTCGATAATATAATTGGCGAACCCCTTTGCGTTGTGAATGTAGATTTGAAAGCAAAAGTAAAAACTGCGAAGAACAAATTCAGTTATGTCCATTTCCATACGGTGATGGCGACCAAAAACATGTCTAGAACACCGGAGGTACCGTGAAGAATATTTTGAAAGACCAATCTGGCAACATAGCTCTGGCGATGTTGCTGGTGGTAATAGCGGCAATGAGCGGGCTAAGTATATCTAGTATGAGTTTACGGGATACAATTGCAGCACAAGCTGAGCTTGAAAGTATTCAGAGTCTGCATTTTCTTAGAGCAGAAACGTTGCGGGGTCAATCCTTTTTGGAATATGCAGCTAAGATTAACCCCTCTTTAGGGGCAGGGCTGCGTACACCCTTGAGAAGCATAGCAATTTCTGGCAGCCATTTTGCTAAAACCTACTCTATGCAATCTAAAATATCCAAAATAATCTCGCAATCTGAAGGTTACCAAGTAGGTGATAATACGGGATCTACGGGTGCAAGCGAGACAGAATATTTGGTGCAATCACTTATAGAAACTAAAACAGGAATTGGACAGGTTGCCTATTTTAGCAACAATAAATCCATAGTACGCAAATATAGTGAATTGCAGGTGTTCCAAGGCACAGGACCTATCTTCATGTATTTTACTGACAATGAGCAAGACCCTTATGGCAACCCAGTTCGCTTTGATGGGAAAGACTATTTTGATGGACCAGTGCATAGTAACACGGATATATGGATAAGGCACACAAGTGGCAATCCGAGCGGCTGGCCTCTGTTTGAATCGCTGGTAACTACTAGTGGAACGGTAAAAGTATATCCTGCTGGTGGGGATGATTATCCTGAGGATGTAGTTTTTCCGGGCGGGCTAATAGAAAACTATCAGAATTATGAGTATCCCACCCAGATGGCAGATGTACGTGTAAACGGAAATCGAGTGGGACCCGATAGCTATGATCCCAATAACATCGTCATGATTAAATGTATTGGTTCAAGCTATCAAGTTTCGTGGGGGAAAATACAACTACCTCGCCGAGAATATGCAGATGTGTGGCCAAATTATCCCTTTGGAACAACTAATCCTGATGGAACACCCGTTCTGCCAAGCTACAGGAACTTATTTACGGTTACTGATACAGTGTGGACCTCTATGGAGGGAGGGACAAGCAGGGGTAAATCAAATTTTGTTAATAACAAATTATGGATTAGCGGTGTTTTTGAGGGGATGCAAACTTGGGGAGCTGCTGATACTTTATTTATCCTTGGGGATATTAAACTTCAGAACACAGCCATTGGGGCTAGCCCCTTAACCAATAAGTACGATATGGTAGGTTTGATATCAGAGAAATCTATAGTTTTAAAATACGGTTACATGAATCCCGCAGACAGCCTTCGCATTCATACAAATATGGGTGCGGATACCGATTTTTTAGAGCCAGCAGGTGGCGGGGTATGGATTTACGCAGCTATGGCAGCTTTAGGTGATGGACGCGGAAACCCATTTAAAGATGGAGTTTTTACTTTCGAATACCAACATCCTCATGGTTCAATCCCGCCTCAACGTATCAATATACCTACTCCTACGGGACCTGTTCCGACACTTTTCACTTGGATAGATCTGCATCGTAATAAATGGCCACAAACTACCAGCCAACGCTGGCCTGCTTGGCTGGATTATCCGTGGTACAATCCACTTTGGCCCGAGAAAAATCCCTATTTGATGAGAGGGACAATTAACATCTGGGGCGGTGTGAACCAACGCCGTCGTGGCTTTGTGCGCAGAAACCATGTGGATGCCGATAATCCCAACACTGCGGGTGTGTGGAATCCGCCAGTGGATAAATGCGGAGGTTCTACATCTCCTGCAATAGCTACTACTATCCCCTTGTATCAGAATCCTAATGTTTCTGTTACTTTGCAAACGCGTCATTTCCCGGGTGCAGCTTCAACAGACCAGGTAGGATATAGGAAGAACTATAATTACGATACTCGCATGTACAAAAAGAAACCACCAGACTGGCCTGAATTTAAAAAACAAGGTGAGAAACTGCCCATGGAGCAGGGTAACTGGTTATTGAAGAAACCGCCACGCGCGTTAATATAGATATTAATAATGCAAGTGATATAAAGAGGAAGAATGAAGAAGAAAACCGTACGATTCAAGGAAACTGTGGGTATTGATATCGGTAGCCACAGCGTTAAAATCGTTCATCTTAAGAAGCTGCACGATGGCTTTAAGTTACTGAATTACGAAATTCGCCCCACGGTGCCTACCGGTATCGAGTATATTCCCAGCGATTTGCGTTCAGAACGATTTGCCCCCGTGATCATCGAAATGCTGAAGACACTTAGGATAAACCCTAAGAGTATTAAGCATTTGGTTACTTCCATTGGTGGAGATAATACCAGCATCAAGCAGATTAAAACCATCTTTCTGCCGGATGAAGAGCTGGAATCCGCCCTTTTCTTCGAAGCCAAAAAACACATACCTATCAGCGGCACTGACATGGTGCTGGACTATCAGGTGTTAAGTGTAGAAGAAAAGACTAACAACATGAATATCCTTTTGGCGGCTACTTCCAAAGATGTGCTAAACGAACATACCAACATCTTAGTGAGTGCAGGGCTGAACCCAAACTTGGTGGACATCGATTCATTGGCAGTCGTTAATAGCTTTGCTCTTAATGCTTTTGCCGAAGAAGGTGTATATGTGCTGTTAAATCTTGGGGCACATCGCAGCAATATGGTTATTTGGGGTCCCGATTCTAAGCTTTTTGCCCGTGATATTCCTTATGGTGGATATAACTTTACCAGAGATATTATGCGCAGACGTCAGCTCGAATGGGAAGCAGCAGAGCATCACAAACTTGAATACGGATTGCTTGATAATCCCGATGTGCCAAATGTGCAAACTATATCTATGCTTGATATTTCTGAGAAAAGCACGGAAGATTCAATTGTAGATGAAGTGCGTAGATCTTTACGTTTTTATGTTAAAGAAGCAGGCAATAGTGATTTCCGAAAACTATATCTCATGGGAGGTTCTGCAAAGCTTAAGGGCTTGCAGGAATATATCCAGGAGAAAGTCGCTATCCCAACTGAAACATTTATGCCCTTCATCAATGTGGAAATGCCTGAGAAGTTCCAAGATAAAAAAGACCCACAACTTGCCTTAGCTATTGGCTTGGCAATGAGAATGGAATAGGGGGAGGGCAAATGACAACCGCTTTTTACTTCAAAATTAACCTAAATAAATTCGGCGAAATGCGTCTCCAGGCTGTTAAGGATAAAAAAGCTTTCATTACAGCCGTGGTATGTTTCCTTGTAGGCTTTGTAATTCTGCTTGGAGCTTGGTTCTACATTAATTCCAAGGGTAAAGAAAGAGTTAATAGCCGCAAAGATTATCTTACCGAGACTCAAAAACAGCTTGCTAGCTTTCAAACGAGTGCTGATTATCTTTCAAGTGATGATCTAGACAATCTTGCCCAAACATTTAACAATCGTATCTTCTGGGCAAAGAAAATGATAGCCTTAGGTGCTGAGATTGACGATAAGCTAGCTGTGAGCAAGTTCACCTTTTCTACCGGCATTTTGACTTTGAACGGAATCACAGAAGTAGAGAAAAACATTAAAGAATTGGATTTGATTCAAGCTTTCATAAACCGGTTAAAAAGCAATCCTGAGATTAGTAATGACTTCCCTCAGATTAAGTCTGGTCAAATTACCCGACAGATTGTGAAAGATACTGCCATTCTGGAGTTTGTGATTGAATGTTACAGTAATGAAGCATCTTCTGGAAGGAGCCCACAGCAATGAGAGAAAAATACTTAATCTTTGTGCTTTTAATGTTGGTGATGGCGGTTGCCTTCTATATGGTAACGTCAAACAATGTTAAGCAGAATACAGACAGAATCAAGGAATATGACGCTAAGATTAAAACTGCTCAAGAGCAGCTTAACAGTGCAAGAATATTGGATGAACAGCTTAGCCAATTTGCACTTATCATTGACAATAGCTTGACTAAAACACCAAGCTTTAGCTTTGATGAGGTTAACGACTTTAAAACAAAGATAGGGCAAATAGCTGACCAGCGTTCTATTCAGATTAACAAGCTTTCGGACAGCAATAAGTTTTCCCTTCCTGGTTTAATTGAATCAACCTACAACTTAGAGCTGGAAGCCAGTTATGTTCAAATCGGGCAGTTTATCTCCGATCTTGAATCTCTAGATAACATCTTAAAAATCCATGCGCTTGATGTTAGCCCCGCTCAGGTATCAGATAAACAAGTCGCAGTGGCGGGAGCATCCAATCGCTACAGAGTAAATATCGAACTTTCAATATTCAAAGTTAAAAAGGCGGTATAGCATGCAACTGAGATTTATTAAAGACCTTGCTGTTGCCCTTATCGTTATACTCCTCTTCGCATTAGCTATGAGGCTGGTGGTGATAGAGCGCGGTTGGTCTAAGATACCTGTTAAATCTATTTACACACAGGAATCAGTATCGGACACCCTGCTAAACAAGATTAAAACTATAGAAAACTCTATCCAAGACCGGAAAATGTTTGTGTTTAGTTCAACCAAGGATCCACTGCGCCAAGGCAACATAATCAAAGACAAAGCGGATCGGGAAATGGAATTTGCAGATTTACTATTGAACACATTCCGGCTTGCTACAACTGCCCGAGATGACTCTGGTAACAAGATTGCTTTTATTGAGTACCGTGGTGCCTTGCATGAAGCACGTATAGGTGAGATAGTTGAGGGACGCAAGATACTAGACATCAGAGATAATAGCATTCGTTACAGTATGAACGGTGTTGTTTCTACCACCGAACTTGCCCCCCGTCCAACAAAACCTGTTGATGACCCCCGAACTGCCACAGGCACTACAGGGAACTGGTAATATTAATATGATATTGGGAGTAAATATGAAAAACATGCTTTTAACAAAGCGTTATCTAGTTATTACAGTCGTTCTGGTGTTGCTTGCAGGCATTTCTGCACTCAATGCTCAGTTAAGCAGAAATCCAGTTTTGGATACTAAAGTAACTTTCTCTGCAGATGATGCGACCTTATCTTCTGTTATTAAGGCGCTCTCGCGTCTTAGTGGCACTAATATTGTTGTTGCTGTAGATCAAAATGCAGCCTCGTCTTCTCAATCGAATCAATTAGGCACCGTAGAGCAAAAAAACGAGCCGAGAGTTACTATTAACATCAAAGATGTTGGTATTGAAACTGCTGTTTCATTAGTTGCTCGTTCGGTAGGCTACTCTTACCGCGTTATTGGCGGGCACACCTTCTTGGTTGGTCAGAAACAGAACATTATGGAAGAAGTTGGCGAACGTAGTGACGTTATATTCCTGAATAATCTGGATTCGAAAAAAGTTAGTGATTCTTTACAGAGCACAGGAATGACCATTACTCCTCTTGAAGGTCAAAATGCTATCATGGTTTATGGTAATCCTGATTCTTTTAAAGACATTAAGGAACTGATTTCTTCCATAGATTCCAAACAAGACCAAGTTGAGATTCGTGTACGCCTTATAGAAGTTCATTTGAACAATGCCAAGAAATATGGAATAGACTGGAGCAAGCTGAACCACTTGACTACAATCCTTGCGGAAGACCCAATTAATTCAAGCGGAGCTGGGCTTCCTTACAACTATTCTGATGTAACTGGTTATCTTCCTCACGGCAATCCGAGTAATTTCGGTATTGTCCCAGACGCACAATATTTCCAGAGGATTAACGGTTTTGATGATATCGGACATTTTAGCAGACAACTATCAGCATTTGATGTAACCATTGATTGGCTGCTGGAAAATAATGCAGCGTCCTTACTTACTGATACTCGCGTGACAGCTCTTAGCGGAGAACTTGCCGAGATGCATATTGGTGAAGTGGTACCCTTTGTGGTAACAGATACTGAAAAGCAAATCCAGGTGGAACGTGCTGAAGTTGGCATTATGCTAAAAGTTACGCCAAAGGTTAACAAAGATGGAGATATAACTATGGTGATAAATCCAGAAGTTAGCTCTATTACTGAATTGGTAGGTGGCTATGTTCCTCGTTCCAAAGTCCGCCGCATAACTTCAACCGTTACTGTCCCGAATGAACACAAGATAATCGTTGGTGGCTTATTGAATTCCAGCATTCAGCAAAAAACAAATAAGCTTCCTTTCCTTGGTGACCTTCCTTTCATTGGCAAAATATTCCAGCATCGTTATGAAGTGGTTGAAAACACTGATCTCATCATTGAGATCACTCCTCGGCTGGTGTCGATGGATGAAACCGTGCCAGAACTAAAAATAGACAAACGTTTAACAAAGACCCTCATTGAATATGAAGATCAAGAGGAGGAAAACTAAATGAAGAAGATTACTTCGCTTATACCTATTCTTACCCTAATGCTGATCGTTTTGGTGGGCTTTACGGCAAGTTGCGATAAAAGGAATCCACCTCCCATTATTCCCGCTGTCGCTGCTCCTGCTCCATTGTCAGAGTTACGCACAATAACCCGTATATGGGCAGAACCTGAGTTTATCTATCAAGATAATAACATCACTTCTTCAACCATTGGTGTAGAAGTAAAAGACGGTGAGAACTTTGGCGTATTTAACCAAATAGTTCAATTTAAAACTGATAAGGGTCGTGTATTAACCAGTGTTGCTACCGATAGTACCGGTGTTGCCAGAACTACATTCTGGGACGATGGCGATGTTGGTATGGCAAAGATATTCGCAGTTGTCAGGAAGTATTCCGCAACAGCTCCAGATTCTGTCGTTGCCTCAAGCACCGATTCAATTATGGTGGAGATCAAACCGATACCCGCAATTGCTTCGATTCAGCTTAATTTGCCTAAGGAAGAGCAATACGATCCCCTTAAAATGATCGTTATGCAGACCATCAACGTTACTGCCAAACCGATAAATACCGTTGGTGAAAATGTACCTAATAACACTCTGGTAGTCTTTACTTGTGAAAAAGGTAGATTTGTTGATGCCGCAGGTGTAGAAATTGGGAAATCAACTTTGGCACTAACGCTAAATGGCACAGCAGCAGTAAAGTATAGTTCATGGACTACTGCCACCACCGGACCTGGCTCTACTAATGAAACAATAACTGCGGCAATTGGTGGCGTTAGTAAGACCAGACAGATTGTTATCTCTCCCGGACGCCCAGCCAATATGGGCTTAACCGCATGGGTTCAAACTGGTAGTACTGAGATCGAATCATACAGCAGTGATGTGGGCAGTTCCGCTCATATCAATATGCACGCGCATCTCACTGATGTGTTCAACAATGATTGTCCTCAGCAATCGGTGAAGTTTACTACTGATCTTGGTTCATTCTTGAACACCACTCAGTTAGTTAGGATAAACACAGAAACTAATGGCATTGCAAAGGTTCGTTTTACTCCTGGTTTATCTGCCGGTGCAGCTCAGATTCAAGCTACAGCAAATGGTGATACGCTTATTGCCAACACCATCTTTAATGTAACTTCCGACGAAATACACTCCATTAGCTTTACCCAAACAGATCAGATTAATCTTAATGTTGCCAATACTGGTGGCTTGCAATCTGCCATTCTTAGAGTGAAATTGCGAGATATCAACGGCAACCTGATAAATTCAGCAGATTCAGTATATTTCAAAATCGTAAACACTAATGCTCCTGCTGGCGCAAACCTGAATAATCAAGGTCAAATGGATTCGGTGTTGGTGATATCAAATGGGGGTGAGGCGCAGATATCGGTGAATAGCGGTACAGCTTCGGGTATGCTAAAAATCAGAGCTTCCGTTAGCAAGGGGAATAGTTATATCTATTCTCTGAAGACAAACATCGTTATTCATGCCGGACCTCCTGCTCCATTCCCTAATGGTATCATTCCCTTTATTGGGGAATTCAACACGGGGACAAATATGGGTGGTGGTTTATGGCGCGTCATTGCTGGTGCTTCAGTAAAAGACATTCATAACAACCCAGTGGATAAAGGAACCGCAGTTTGGTTTGAATTGCTTGGTGCGCCTGATTGTCAGATAGGCGCAGAAGCCTATGTTGGCAATGTTAGCGTTAATGGTGATTCCATTATAGGTACTGCCTTTACAATTCTCACCTATACTGGATCCCTAACGAACCAGTCAATTACTATCCGTGCTAATTGCGGTGACGACCAATTTGGCAATGACAACTATGGTCTGACAACTGTCTTTCTGCCACTAAATGACCCTCGTTTTGAAATGCAAGCGCAACCTATTGCATTGTACTTTGATGAGAATCCACCCACGCCTCCTTATTCGCCCAGTAACCCCGAATACAAGACAAGTGATATCCATTGTTTCCTTACAGACGGGCAAGGGATACCTATCAAGGATTCCATTATCATGCTAACGAATACTCGAGGCATGATTATTGAAATTCAAGGTATAGAGGGGATTGGTTTGTATGCTGATAATCCGCCTCTACCTTGGCGTATTATTACTAATAGTGAGGGTCGTGCTAAGGGTAGGCTTGCATTAAAAACTGCGGAAATTCCGCCTCCAGACCCGCAGGCTGGGACACCCGGAACTGAAACTGCACTTGTTACGGGTAGAATACTCGGAGCTGGTACTGAATCAAACACTTCCATAACGGGTTTCCGTTATCTTGGAACATCTCCTTGGTAAAAGAATAAATATAGCTTAGCTTTTGTCAGCGGGTTGGTTTTCCCAGCCCGCTGATAGGCTGCTTGTAGTACTTTGAGTAATTAGATAGTAAAGAAGGATAAGGTAATGGTATTTAATCCACAATTTGCCCGTATTGGCGAAGTCCTAGTGAATGAGGCTTATATTACTGAGGATCACGTAAAAGAAGCTCTCGTTAAGCAAGGTAATTTTGGGCTGAAGTTGGGCGAAACACTGATCAAGCTCGGATATGTAACTGAGCGTGAGCTATTGACCGCCCTGAATCTTCAACTCGGTTACGATATTGTTAACGAGCGAGAGTTAATGGATCTCGATCTCAGTATTGTTAGTCTAATTCCAGAGCCATATGCGTTAGAGAATAGAGTTATTGCTCTTCGTGAAGAAGGCGATGGCATAGTAGTTGCTTTGGCTGATCCGGAAAACTTAACAGTGCTGGACAGTTTGAAGAAACTGCTGGGCAAGAATATTAAGCCCGAGTTGATTGGTGATTCTGTTTTACACGACACCATTGAGAAATATTACAAAAGCATTCGTACAACTTCACAAGTAGAAGATGCTGTTGGTGGTTTTGATTTTGTGGCTATAGATGAAGATGAAAACGAGATTACCATTGCCGCTGCCTCGGCTGATGCCGAAGCTCCGGTGGTAAAGCTGGTTAATCTCATTATCAACGAAGCTATCAAAGCTGGTGCAACTGACATCCATATCGAGCCTTTGGTAAAAACCTCTCGTATTCGTTTCCGTATTGATGGAGCTTTGCGCGAAGTGATGACCCCTCCCATCGGTATGCACCCCGGCGTAATTTCCATCATCAAGGTGATGAGTAAGCTAAACATTGCAGAGCGTCGTCTGCCCCAGGATGGTCATATTTCCCTGAAAACCGCCGTAAAAAGCGTTGATGTACGTGTATCAATAACCCCCACCGTGCTAGGTGAAAAAGTTGTGATGCGGCTATTGGACAAGGGTGAATTCGGTTTCAAACTTACCACGCTCGGTTTTGAATCTAGCGATATGGATATCTTTAAAAAGATTATCCGCCGTCCTTATGGAATCATCATCGTTTCCGGTCCTACAGGTAGCGGTAAATCAACATCTCTACACGCAGCACTAAAAGAAATTGAAGATATTGAAACAAACATTATTACCGTGGAAGACCCTGTGGAATACCGTTTGGAAGGTATCACTCAGATTGAAACAAAGGAACAGATAGGTCTAACTTTCAGTGCAGCTCTTCGGTCTGTTTTACGTCAAGACCCAGACATCGTGCTCATTGGTGAAATCCGCGACGAAGAAACCGCCGATATAGCCATTAAGTTTTCCCTTACTGGTCACTTAGTATTTTCCACATTGCACGCGAACGATGCTCCCTCCACAGTAACACGTCTCATTGATATTGGTATCAAGCCATATCTGGTGGGTTCGTCTTTATCGCTGGTGATGGCTCAACGCTTGGTTCGTAAAATCTGTAAGAATTGCATTAAGGACTATAAGCCCTCCGAGCAAGAAATTAAAGACAGTGGAATGCCTCCAGAGGAAGCAGAGAAAACAAACTTCAAAATGGGTACTGGATGCGTACATTGTGATAATACCGGATTTTCTGGACGAGAAGGCATCTTCGAACTGCTTATCGTAACCCCGGAAATCCGTAGCTTAATATTCCAAGGCGGGAATCAGGATCTTATTCGTGACGCCGCTATAAACGCCGGAATGCGCACCTTACATGATGCTGCTATGTCCAAAATGATACGAGGTATCACCACCATCCGCGAAGTCATCAAGATGACCGTGGTAGAATAAAATAAACCAGAAAAAAAGGTAAACTGATATGCCAACTTTTGCCTACATTGTTAAAGATGCCAAGGGTGCCAGGATTGAGGGTATAATAAAAGCCGATACTCTCGATATGGCTGTGGATAAGCTAGCCAAAGAAGGAAGCACTATTATCAGCGTGAAAGCTGCTGCAGAAGGAGCTTTCAAGGGTAAAATGTCGCTTTTCGACAAGCTGATGCTTACCATCTACAAAATACGCACTGGAGTAAGCCTAAAAACTTTAGTGTTCTTTACACGCCAGCTTTCCACTATGTTTTCCGCCGGCTTAACCATCGAAAAAGCTATTACAGACCTAGAGAAAGAGGAAAAGCAAAAGAAATTCGCTAAGGTTTTGCGCAAGCTCTCAGACGATATCCGTAAGGGATTTTCGCTTTCTGAGGCTATGGAGCAACATCCAGGCGTTTTTAATCCATTGTACATAGCTCTTGTAAAAGCCGGTGAAGTATCCGGTACGCTGCATACGGTGTTGGACGAGTTGTCAGATTATCTTGAAAAGATAGAAGATACCCGCCGCAAGGTTACCAGCGCAATGGCTTATCCAGTATTTATGCTTATTTTCTTAGTCGGTGTTGTTTGGGCTATGTTCTATTACATAATCCCCATGTTTGCCGCTGTTTATGCAGATTTCAACGCTGAACTCCCCGCTCTTACAGTTCTGGCGATTACCATCAGTAATTTCATTGTAGCTCATGCGTTTGCTACTGTGTTACTTATTATAGTTGCGCTCTTTGGCTTATTTCTGATTTATTTAACCGACCGAGGAAGATTCGTAATAGATGCGATGAAGCTTAAGATTCCTGTTATTGGAGCTGTGATAAACAATTCTATTATGAGCAAGTTTTCTCGCACTTTCAGCATTCTCATGGCAGCCGGTGTTCCGA
>JAQUJJ010000344.1 GCA_028681035.1 Candidatus Cloacimonadota bacterium | reverse complement strand
TGACCAAAGGAGGATCAATGAACCCTGAAGATATTGGCATGAGGCTTGGAATGCTGATTAAATCGATGAATTTGAAGCAGTACCAGTTCAATAAAAAGTTTGGTATCTCTGCTAATTCATTGGATCGCTACAAGAATAATGAGCGTTATCCAGAGGCACAATTACTGGCTCGCCTAGTCGAAGCCGGAGTTAATGTGAACTGGTTGTTAAGAGGTGAAGGCTCTATGTTCATCATGGCTCCCTGGGAACTGGGACCGGATATCAAGACCTCCAAGAAGATGCAGATCGTGGACGGCAAACCAGTCTTAGTCAATGATTTTGATACTACTTACCAGCGCACTTCGATCTTCCCGATCGTGGCGGACATTTCCGCTGGAGCACCTATGGAAGTTCCGGAAGGCATCGAGCCAACGGAATCAGTCGAAGTCCCTACTCGTTATATTCCCCTCGGCACGGATAGATACTTAGCCTTCAAAATCAATGGTCAGAGTATGGAGCCGCAGATCCTACATGAAGATGTTGTGCTCATTCGCAAACAGCAAACCTGGGATGGACTGGATGGTAAAATCTGTGCCGTCAGATACGAGGCAGGCATTACTCTGAAAAGGATACAGTACGATCCGGCTCGCAAGGGAGTTGCCCTCCAACCGCTCAATAAAGACTACCGGATCGAGTTTATAGACGCAGATCAGACTCAGTGGTTATCCATGATCGGCCCCCTGGCACTTCAGTTGCGGCTCTATTAAATGTGATAACTGTTTCAGAAAATCTGGTGTTCTGAAAACAGTCTAAAAAGAGGGCAAATTTGCAATAACCCTGATACCGAAACGTCTATAAACGTCCAAAGACCACTGTGACACAGTCTAAAGCCAGTCCTATGCATCTCGCCACCCTATAAACAGTTACGACCACTGTGACAGGTGATACCCATTTGCAACTTTGGGTGATACTTTATACTCCATGTCATTTAGGGGAAAAGCACTAGTCTATGAAGTCAATTATAGAACCTGTATGCACACTAATGAATTCACCCATTTCTTTACGAACGAGCAAAGCACCACTGTTATCAATGCCCAGAATCTCTGCTTTTATCTCTAAGCCACTTATTTCTATATGCGCCCATCTGTCTTTGCCAAATAAGTGATTGTTGCAATAAGTAAGATAATTTGAATTAGCTGAGATATGTTGGCACTGTCCTTCGATTTCCTTTATCAAAGCACGACAAAGAAAAGAATTCGACACCTCAAAGCCTAATACTTGTTTTATACTTACAGCTCCGAATTTACCAAGATTGGGGTTAATCTCATTATTCGTATTCAATCCAATCCCGATAGTGTATAGGTTTTTACTGGGCTGGTAACGGCAAAGGATGCCCCCAAGCTTCTTACCCTCGAAGATAATGTCATTTGCCCACTTAATCTTAAGCTCGTTCTTTAGTGGCTCATACAACATCCCCAGGCAATGATGTATGCAAAACCCGACAAACAATGCAAAAGAGGGAGTAGATGTAGCATGCACCACGTCAAAGGTAAACCATAACCCTCCGGGCGGGGATATCCACACGTGATCATTTCTACCTATGCCATCATTTTGTGTGCCTGCTCTTACACATATAAGCTCTGGGCTAATATCTTTGAGGCGCAGGAATTCGTTCATGGTGCTGTCTATCTTGTCATAATAGTAAAAGCTTCTCATTCTAATCCTCTATAAACATTGCATCGCCATAACTGAAAAAGCGATACTTTTGCTTAACCGCTTCCTCGTATGCTTGCATAATATAATCGTAACCGCCAAATGCTGAAATCATCATCAGTAAAGTAGATTGGGGCAAATGAAAGTTCGTGATCATGGCATTTACAACTTTAAATGGCACCCCGGGATAGATGAATATATCTGTCCATTTCGATCCGCTGTTCATAACGCCATCTTGCCAAAAGCTCTCAACAGTTCTGGCACTTGTAGTGCCTACACACACAACCCGCCGCTGTTCGTTCTTTGCAAGCTGTATTTTCATGGCACTTTCTTCTGGAATCGTAGCGAATTCTGCGTGCATAACATGGTCGGTTATCTTTTCCGTTTTTACAGGACGGAAGGTGCCAATGCCCACATGTAAGATGATTTCTGCTATCTGTATTCCTTTTTTAGAGAGAGCATCCAATAGTTCACTATCAAAATGCAAGCCTGCGGTTGGTGCAGCTACAGAACCCAGTTCACTGGCATACACGGTTTGATACCGCTGTTGGTCAATATCAGTATCCATACGTTCGATGTAAGGGGGGAGAGGCATGTGTCCTATGCGGTATATTTCATCCCAAAAGGGTACTGTGCTTACAAATTGTATATCCCGCAGTCCTTCATTATCACCTTGGCTTACGAAAGCTGTTAAGGAATCAGAAAAGCGGAGTTGCTGCGCTGTCTTTAGCTTCTTTCCCGGAGACACCATACATTTCCAGGTGTTCTCTGTAAGCTGATGTAGTAATAACACTTCTATCTGTGTTCCGTTGTCTTTGAAGGCAAACAATCTAGCTGGAAATACTTTGCTCCTATTTATTACCAGAACATCCCCAGCCTTTAGTAATTCTACAATGGCGTAAAATGAGCTGTGGTTAATCTCTTTAGATTCACGTTTAAGATGCATCAACCTTGATTCCCGACGCTCAGACATCGGATTTTGGGCGATTAGCTCCTTAGGCAGAAGGTAATCGTAGGTTTTTAGTTTTAGTAAATCCACAGACATTACT
>JAQUJJ010000343.1 GCA_028681035.1 Candidatus Cloacimonadota bacterium | reverse complement strand
AAAGTCGTATAGCTGACGCTAGAGGCAAGATGCTTGCCATGGAAGTGCACTCAACGCAAAAGAGAGACATACTAGATAGAGTTAAGACGCGCAAGGCTAATGCAAATATTAATGCAGGCACATGGGGCAGTCATACAATTGATGCAGCTGAGCTCAGTGATGAAGTGAAGGATATGGGCAAAGGCCTAAGATTTAGTGGACTGTCAGATGTGAGAGATGTTAGCGGTACATCAATAGGCGAAGAATTTAGAGCTGCACTAAATAACTTAGGGCTAAAAGTCCAAGGAGACCCTACATTTAAGGGAACGCTAGGCACATTTAAAGTAATGGACGGAAGCAGAGAGACTACTATTAGCATACCGTTTGCTGCCCAGGATGCTGCTTCTGAGTCATGGATCTCGAAGAAAGGCGATGCAGAGTTTATTACGCATTTAAGGACTACGCCGACACTGAATAAGGATGGCAAGCTAGTGCATACCGTGACAGGTCATAATGAGGCACTCCTTGATATGCTACGCAGCCCAGAGAAAATAGCTCATCAGGCTATGTCAGATAAGGACATGCTAAAAGATCTTGGGAGACTTACCAATGGGAAAATGAAAGATATAGAAGTTCTCAAAAGAGCCATACATGATGGCGCAGCGACTACCGTACTGGCTAATGTATCTCAGTCTCAGCTACTTAAAAGGGCACTCAAAACAGACTGGCTTGCTAAGCAAAACTGGGTTACTGCAACAGCAGACTTGCATAAAGCAGCACAAAGTGGACATGTTGCTGTAAATCAATATGCCATGGGACTACTTGATAAGCAGATGCCTGGAGCAAGAAGCAGCGCTATAGGCGTAGATGCGGCAAGCCAAGACCTGGATTCGATAAAGTACAAGGGCGCTACATATAGTACTATGTATAGCTATCCACAAGAGATAGCTGAAGAGCTTAAGGCCGGCAATGCTTCTAGAATACAGCTCCCGTATAAAGGCAAGATGATTACTAGTGCAAATCTCCACGAAGTAGACAACGTGACTACAAGAAACCAATTTAGGAAGATACTGGAAGGCGGGCTAGGTTTTACACTTGCGAGCACACAGACATCAGAATATACAATGGAGATTAGAGAGAGCGGCATTATAAAGCAAACTGAAGGAGCAAAGTCTCAGAAAGGGCTATTATACCTAGATGAGAATATCGGGGCACGATCTATCAATGGAGTAAAGACTGAGAATCTGGCGAAGTTTAGACATACACCTACAATACTTGATAGAGAGATGCTAAAAGACGTACCTCGTACTGGACACGAAAAGGCGATGAGCGGCATATTTAAAGGCGAGAAAAAAGGTGTCATGAACATGTTCGGCCTTATAAATCCTGTTGGCAAAGAAGAATATCTCGGCATAGCAGAAGAGATATACAGTGGCATGAAAGCTTTTCAGCCAGTACAGTGGTCTGTATCAAAGCTGGCGAACGGAGGACTTGAAGACAGGTCAATGGTTAGTATTGACTATGTAGACAAGGCAGGAAAGCGCATCCAAACAGAGAAGAGACTATCTGAGATCTTCACAGACAAGGTACTTAGAGACGAGCTAATAGAGTCTAGAAAGATGAACATTAAAATAGGAAGGAATAATATACTAGGCCTTAATACGAGTGGCGGAGAAGTCTGGAATAACGAATCTCTATCCTCTATCCTTGGGAAGGACGGACAAAACGTCTATTCAAAAGGTGAAGCATTGCATATGAACAAGAATGACTTCCTGCATACATTAAGAGATAATGCCAGCATGGTTACACTGGCTAATGGGAAAACTGTACCTAGAGATCCAAATGCGCCTATGAAGTTTTATGGACAAATAGAAGGACAAACAACAAAAGCTGCCTTCTTGCAGTCAAAGGGTCGCGGTGTTATATTTGGAAGGATAGAGAATGAAGCTAAGGGGCTCGCCCATGCAGCTGGCATAGTGCCGAATATAGAGATGTATGCTCACAAGGATATGTTTGCAAAAATACTTCCACAGACGGCTAATGGCCAGAGTTTTATACAGAAAGGCTCCCCAGAAATGCTGCAGTTTATGCAGGAGTCTTTAGCTGGACATCTTATGGCGTATAATAATGAAGCAGTAAGCCTAAAGGGAGATATAGCAAGCAGGTTTAATAAGTACCTAGGTAAGAGTCCAGGAACAAAGAGTGTTAATCTTACAAAAGAGCTACTCAAGGGCGACATGCAGTGGTCTCAATCTCTAGGGAGCAAGGAGGCGCTTGGTGCGCAAATAGCCGATACTGCTGCAGTATTAGGCGCCATGAAGGAGCATACGTTCAAAGCTGGAGGAGCACTCAAGCTAGATGATACACTCGACTTAAAAATTGGGGCTTCACAGATGGCAGATGCCTGGAATAGAGCAACAAGCTCAGGAGCGGAGGACATATTTACTAAGCTGCATAACGGGGAGGCCGTATCTAAAGAGGCAGCACGGGCCCATGCTTGGGGCATGGTTAGCGGAATAGTGCCACAGGAAATAGGAGCCATGACGCAGGGCACTGGCTTTAATACAATGAAGATAGGCTTTAAAGATACACATTTCTTTTTAGATAAGACTGGCATCCTAGAGGAATTTGCATATCAGAATACAACAAACTCTACTAAAATGATGTCCGAAATAGATCTCATGGCCAAATCTCTTGGCGGGGATGAGCAGTTTAAACCTGCACTAAAAGCATATGAAGAGCACATTGGAGAGAAGATCAAGCG
>JAQUJJ010000342.1 GCA_028681035.1 Candidatus Cloacimonadota bacterium | reverse complement strand
CTCCGTTGATGCATTTCATGCCTATGGTTAAACCTTACTGCCTATGGGTACAAGGCTTAACAGGGAGTTTCAAAACATCATACGTTTCCCTGTTACAGTGCTTCTTCGGTGACTTCCGTACAGGTAACTTCGAGACTTGGAGATCTACAGCTAACTCTATAGAAAAGAATGGCTGTTGCCTTAAAGATGTAAGCTACGTATTAGACGATTATAAGAAAGCAGATATTAGTGATAAAGCAGTTGTAACGTTGCTTCATAACTACTCTGACAGACATGGTCGTTCTCGTATGCGTGCAGATATGTCTAACCAAAAGACATGGCATATCCGTGGGCTACTTACTTCAACGGGTGAGGATCAGCCAAATGGTGAAGCATCAGTAATAGCTCGTTTGCTCCTACTGCTTATTAAGAACCCAGGCAACAGCGAACGCCTTACTCGTGGACAAATGCATGCGAAATTACTTCCTGGGGTTATGGCTAAGTACATCCAGTATCTAGCGAACCGTAACTTCAAAGAAGACGAAGTAACATTAATTATCCGTGAGAAGGAGAAGCTATTCACCACAGGGCATGCGCGTATTAAAGAGGTACTAGCTGTTAACTCATTTGCTTGGGATATCTTCGCAGACTTCCTAGGGTGTGAAGACCTTTCAGTACATTATTACGCCGCACTTCAAGAGCTTAAGAATACTATGGATAGAACTACTAAAGCTGAGCAAGCTGGTACAATGTTCACAGATACTATTCGTGATCTACTTGAATCTGGCGCATTCCACTTAGACGGTTTAAAGGGTGCTAACGGCACTCCGCATGCAGAGCATTCTAAGCGCCTTGGGTGGATCACAGACGACTGTGCGTACGTACTTGGTAGTGTAGCCTTAGCTGAGGCTAATGCGTTACGCCAGCGACTTACAGGGCAGCCTATTCGGTATTCAGCACAAGCTATCTACGATCAGTTAATTGCATCTGGGCATATGATAACCCAAGCTGGTAAACCTTCGCACGTAATCAAGGTCGAGGGTGCCAGTATCAGAGTATTAAAGTTCGCGAGAGGAGTAGTGGAAGATCTTGATCAAACTTACAATGACCCCCAACCTGAGGGTAGCGAAGTTCGGTTTGAAGAAAACGGTGCTCTCCTTAACTGATGAGCATGATTGTAGGAAGTGTAAGCTACGTAAAGAGGTGTGCCCTGTCTACGTAGCTCCACCGCCTAAACGGGTACACGCTAAAGAGAAGGTAGTATTGGTCCTAGCGGACCATGCTACTGGCTCTAGGTATTGTTTAGACGACGCAGAGCTTAGACTGATTAACGAGTCTACTAAGAACTTAAAAGTAGATAGCGTGTATATCATGCCTGTTGTAAAGTGTCTGCACAACAAAACACCTACCAAGCTAATGATTGAAAGTTGTGAAAGTCGATTGAGAATCGATATAGAAAGCCTTAAACCCGATGTAATAGTGTGCCTAGGTAAAGGCCCTGCAACACTGTTTAACATTAGTGGTCAGATTGATAAGATCAAGGGTGGTGCGTTTGACGTAGTTGGCTTAGCTGGTGTTAATGCTAAGCTAATCATTACACAACCTATAGACAAGGTAGTCGGTGACATATCACTTCGCTCTGAGTTCTTCTCCGACTTTAAGAAGGCTGAGAGATTCTGTAGTAAAGTAGAAATAGTTGCACCTGAAAAATACAACCTTTGTGAGACACCTGAGGAGTTTAACACATGGGTAGAAAAGGTTATAAAGAACAGCGACAAGTTCGTAATCGCTGCCGATATTGAGACAAATGGTAGAGATATGCATAGCACCAGAGCCAAGATGCGTAGTATCTCATTTAGTTGGGCTAAAGGCTATGCTTTATGTGTGCCATTTGAAGACGACCCTGAGGGGTATCTACCAGGGTTGCGGCTGTTATTCTCGTCTAACGTACGGTTTATATTCCATAATGGGGTATTCGATATGAGCTTCTTAAAGGTCGTATACGGTATAGTCGTTGCGAACTTTATAGCAGATACAATGTTGCAAGCCTATCTTTTAAGCCCTGGTAAGGGAAAATATGGATATGGTTTAAAACCTTTATCACTTGAGCATACAGACCTTGGTGCATACGCTACCGAGATGCATGACGTAGAAGATGATGAAGACCATGAAACTACAGGCATGAATAAGTGGGAAAAGGTTCCTATGCTAACATTAGCAACTTATAACTGTTGTGATACCGATGCTACATTGCAGATATACAAGAAGTTCTGGGCGGAGCTTGTGGCTTTAAAGATGACAGCGGCGTCCGACCTGTTAGCAGAGGCTACTTATGTAGTATGTGACTTACAGATCAACGGTGTACTGTTAGACAGAGAGTTCATAGCTGAAACAACGCCTAAACTGGAAGCTCTACTAGTAGGGTATGAAGAAGAGTTAGTTAAGCTTGCTGGCGCTAAGTACGACTGGAACTCACCGAAGGAATTAGGTAAGCTTCTATACGAAGTTCTAGGCTATGCCAATCCTTACGGACCTGGTGTACCTGGTTATCCTACAGACGATGAGGCCCTGGATCGTATAAATACTCCGTTTACTAGTATGCTACGTAAGCATCGCAAATGCTCTAAACTATGCAATACTTACTTCAAAGGGTATTTCTCTAAGGTTGAATCTGATGGACGCTTACGGGCTAACTACTGGTTATGCTCAACGGCTACAGGGCGTACAAGCTCCGAAGATCCTAACTTGCAGAATCTACCTCGTGGTA
>JAQUJJ010000113.1 GCA_028681035.1 Candidatus Cloacimonadota bacterium | reverse complement strand
GAGTTAATATGAAGAGCCCTGCTGTGGTAGATGACCTGGAAGTGGACAATTGCTCCATTGGAATCCTGATCGGCACAGAAAGTGCAACTATTAGCAGCACACCTACCTTGACCAATATCCGGGTGCGCAACAGCAGCAATACCCAACGTAGTGTACTGGAAGGAACCGGCATAAAGATAACTGGCAATGCAGCTCCCAATCTCAGCGGTGTCAATGTCTCAGAAGTGGCAAATGGAATCGTGATTGATAGTGTCATCTCCTCTGAGCGCGCTACTCCTACCTTGACTAATATCCGCGTACGCAATGCCAGCAATACTCAGCGCAGCCTTACAAACGGGCTTATCATCCGTAATACGCCCACTGTGATTATAGAAGATGCCTGGTTCGATGATTTTGCCAATGGCATCAGCATTGAAGCAGATAGCCGGGCTATGAGCACCCCAACTTTGACCAACATCAGAGTGCGCAATGCCAGCAATACCCAAAGATCTGAAGCCACTGGCCTCAAGATCACCGGCTCGGTAAATGCCAGCTTAACTGATGTGGAAATAGAAGACTATGCTAACGGCTTGAACTACGATATGACAGGCTCCACCCGTGCTGCTGTTACAGTAACCCTGAGCAATATCCGGGTACGCAATGCCAGCAATACCCAGCGCCAGCTTTCTACTGGAGCAGTATTTTCCGGCTTGGGAGATTTGAGAATTTCGGACATGGAAATTGACGACTTTGCTATGGGACTCATGATTACAGCTCCCGATACACGGGCGATGTCAACCCCCACACTTAGCAATATCCGCGTCCGCAATGCCAGCAATACCCAACGTGAAGAAAGCACCGGTATCTTCTTGGGCTCAGGCCTGCTGGGCAGCATGGAAGATTGTCTGGTGGAAGAGCATGGGATTGGCATTATGCTTGCCGATGGAAATCAAACTGTCTTGAGAAACAATCATATCTTCAATTGCAAAACTGGTCTGCGAGCTGCGGGACTCAATCCTCTGCCCCTTAACAAACAGCTTTTTGTAGTGGAAGACGCATATCTGGCACAGCATCCTGGTTTGGATTTCACTGCCTTTGAGCTCACTGGCACCGGCCCCTGGTCTATAGCTCAAAATACTATTTATGGATACAAAAAGGGAGTGAAAGCTACCAATGCAAATGTGAACTTCCACAGCAATATCTTGTGGACTACAGGACAGGAGCTTACTCCTTTCGTGAATCAATCCAGCTATATTCAGAATAGCTACAATGATATTTATCGCCCCGCTGGTGTGCATCCAGGGACGGGTAATATCAATAGCGACCCGATGTTCCTTGAGCCTTCAGAGAGAGAATTCAGGTACAGCTACAACAGCCCTTGTATAGATGCTGGTAATCCTGCACTAGCTCTGGATCCCGATGAGAGCAGAGCCGATATGGGATTCTTCTGCTATCTGCACCGCGCTTCTGCCAGTCCCAGTGCCCGTTTTGTAGTAGTCGGAACTGAGGTTGATTTTACCAACACTTCCTGGGGACACGATTATACCTTTACTCAAAAGGCCTGGTACCTTGGCGATAGTGCAAACCCAGCCGGCACAGGGCAGAACTTCAGCTACGTCTTTGAGACCCCTGGAGTGTATGACCTGCGGCTTCGTATGCAAAGCGGCAATCTGATCGATGAAAAGGTGTATCTGGGCATGGTGGTGGTTAGCAGTGACCTGCTTTTGGCCCCTGAAAATCCTGCTCTGATCAAGAGCGGAAATGACATAGTGTTTACTTGGGATGCCGTGACCCAGACCGTAAGTGGCGATCCATTTACGGTGCCATATTATATTGTCTATAAAGCAGACAGCCCCGATGGATTCTATAAATACAAAGGGAATCTAAGCAGTCCTGTAACCTCTTTTACAGATCCAGGTGCTGCACTTGAAGATAAAGCTTTTTATCTGGTGATTGGCTTCACCGGAACCAGAGCTGAACTGCTGCGCTTTATCGAAACTACACCGCAGATTTCAAGAACGGGAGCAAGACAATAAGAACGGGAATAGTCCCCAATCTGGTCTTGTCCCTACCAGAACTAGAGAGTGGCTCTCTGCCCTTAAGTCAGGAATTTTCGGGAGCCATTCTCTTTCTGGATGTTTGCGGATTCACCAAAATCACAGAGTATGCTCACTCCAAAGGGCGCTACGGGATAGAAATCATCACCGGGGTGCTCAACAATTACTTCGAGCAACTCGATCAATTGCTTTCCCCAGAGGGAGGAGAAATCCTCAAGTATGGCGGAGATAGCTGTCTGGCCGTGTTCCCCGAACTCTATGATCCGGATAGGATCAGAGCTCTTGGCGATAGAATCGAAGCCTTGATCGCGAGCCTGGATGCTGCTTATCAGAAGAAATATGGCCTGGGCTTTGCAGTTCATGGCGGCTTTACCCTGGGCAGTTTCAAGCTGCACATCGTGGGCAACAGAGACTATCATCTGGACTACTTCCCCTCTTCAATAGAGCTGTCCCAGCTTTATCTTGATATGGATGCAGAGCGTAGCAAAGGGCTCTTATACAATTTTCCCGATAGCAAGCACATCACACACACGCCCAGCAGATTGTCCCTTCATAGATGCTGTGAAGATGAGTTTTTGCCCGCTTCAGTAGCCCAGAAATTGCGCGATGAGGAGCTTCCTGCCGAACTGCTTAATGCAGCGGTGATCTTTGTGCATCTTAGTACGAAGGCCGGTGAAGAAATCCCTTTAAAAGATTATCAACATTTCTTCACGCACGTTCAGCGCTGGGTTTATGAATTTGGGGGAGTGATCAATAAGATTGATCTCACCGAGAAGGGCTATCTGGTCTTGATTCTCTTCGGAGTGCCCGAAGTTCATACCGATGATATTGAGCGTGCCTTTCTGTGCGCCTTGCGTATTGTCCAGATTCCCGCCTCCAGGATCCAGTGTCGGATTGGGATTACTTACAGCAACATCTTTTGCGGCATCATCGGCGCTTCCTCTCGCTACGAATATGGGATTATCGGCAATGCCGTAAATATTGCCGCGCGCCTGATGAGCTCTGCCGGGCCTGCTCAGATCGCCCTCAGCAAAGAAATACTCCCCGCCATTGCTTCCAGATTTGAAACCACTTATGTGGAAAGCACAATGGTCAAAGGCATCAAGGATACTATTGAAATTTACCTGCTACAGAGCGAAAGGCCAGAGCATTGGGCTGTCTATAAGGACAAATATTCCGATTTACCCAGCCTGGTCCCGGCTCTGGATGAAGCGGCCATCGAAAGCTTCCTAAAGGGTGAAGAGGCCAGCTTGCTGAGCATTATGGGCGCATCGGGCACGGGCAAATCCTTCCTGATCTGGCAAATCTATTCCCGCAGCCACGAGCCCTTGGGCTCCAGCCTTGAACCCAGTAAAGCAGAGATAATCCTGGCTGGCCGCAGGGCCAAAGCCTTTCGGCTGGAGTTTCTTTTTGGCCTGCTGCGTCGCAAATTGGGCATCAGCTCTTTTAAAAACGAATATTCCACGATCAATGAATATGCCCACAGCCACCATTTGGACTGGAATCCTGCCCTTATTGAACACTATGTTTTGGGTGAGAAAAGCTCCAGGGATCCTGAAAATGAACCACAGCAGAGTTCCGCTTTGGGAGTGCAGGAAACAGAATTGGCCATCGATTTGCTGACAGGCTTATGCTTCGAGATCTTTGCCGATTGCCGTCTTCTGCTCTTGGACAATCTGGATTATTACGATGCAGAATCGCTGCTTATCATCAACCGTCTCATTAGCCTGTTTCTGGCTGCAGGGCGCAAAGTAGTTTATACCTCCCTGGAAGAGGCTTTAGTCTCCATTCCCGAAGGTTTTGGCTCCAGAACTATCAGCCTTAAGCCCTTTAGCAAAACCCAGTCTGAAGCTATGATCGCGCGTCTTTTGCCCATGGTCACGCAAACCGCCAAACGCAGATTGCACGCCATCAGCGAAGGCAATCCCCAGTTTCTGGTTGCGCTTTTACTACAAATCAAGAGCCATTTTGACAGCGCTGATGACCTCATCGGAGAGGATACGCTGCGGGAAATGCAAAGGCAGGGCCTGATCCCTCAGAATCTGGAAAACCTGCTGATGGGACAGTTTCAAGCCTTGGATGTGGCTGCTCGTCATTTATTAAAATGTGCAGCCATCTATGGAGATTCCTTCAGTATCAGCGCTTTAGACCAGATCTTTTCATTTGATCCTGATTATGATATCTCCAGGATTTGTGAAGATTTGGCAGAGCAAAACCTGCTGGAATCCAGAAAAGAAGCGGCCGGTCCCATATATTCCTTCTCCAATCCCTTGATGCTGGATAGCATCTACCGTAGTGTACTTTTGGGCGAGAAACGCAGCCTTCATCTGCAAATTGCCCAGGCCTTTGTCTCTCAGACAGAGGCCCAGGACGAGCTCTTGCAAAGCATTGTACACCACTATATGCAGGCCGAAGATTTGGCCGGGATACTGCACTATAGCGAGTTGGCTGCAAAGAAGTTCTTTAATTCCGGCGCCTGGGTGAGCAGCAGATATTATTATCAGATCCTGGCAGAGCGCAGCTTGGAAGCAGACAGCAAAATCCAGGCACAGCTAAAGCTCATCGAGTTATGCCTCATTCAAGCGGACAATGTCCCAGCCAAAGAACTCCTGGATGGCCTGCCCAGTTCTCTGGGTTTGCATGCTGAAACTGCTGTTTATTTGAATACAGTTTATCTGAACAATATCGCTGATTATCAGGGCTTGCAGAGCTACCTTGAGGGCGCGTTGCCGACTCTGAAAGATCCGGAGCTTAGGCCTCTAATCTACAATTTCTATCTGGAAGCTCAGCTTTTTACCATGCAGATCAAGGAGTTCTTTGCCTCAGCTCTGGCTGAATATCCCAAGCTGCACACGAATCCGCTTGCCCAAAACCGTTTATCTGGGGTGATCGCCCAAGCCTACATGAATCAGGGTGATTATGCTCTGGCTGCGCAGTGTTACAGTGAAAAACTGGGGCTGGCAACTTCATTGAAGGATGGCTTGGGCATGCGCATCGCCACAAATGGCTTGGGTGGAGCTTTGTCGCGCATGGGGAAAAAGCAGGAAGCCTTGCAGCAATACCAGAGGGCCTTGGAGATTGCAGAAAGCATCGGAGACCGTAATGGCTACTCCAAAGTGCTGCTCAATCTTGGCGTGTATTATCGCAATGAGATGGATTATGATAAGGCGCTGGAGTGCTATGAAAAGAGTCTGCTGCTGGCTTCCCGCATCGGCAATCTGATGCAGGAATCCATCATCTTGTACGACATGGGTGAGCTGCTCGATTATCAGAATCAGCAGGAAGCAGCCCTGCCGCTATTCTATCAGTCTCTTGAAATGGCCGAAAGAATCAAGGATTATTCCGGCATCTCTTTTTGCAACGATGCCATCGGCGATATGCACTTCAAACGTGGAGAATACAAAGAAGCGGAGGAAACCTATCTCGCCAATCTTGAGCTGCAAAAGAAGATCCACGATCAGGAAGGCATAGCCCACACCTGGGGCAATCTGGGCAATTGCGCCAAAGTGAAAAAGGACTATCCTGCCGCGCGCAAGTATTACTATATGCAGCTCAAATTGCTCACTAAGGTTCAGGATTGGGATGGGGCCGGCAGAGCGAGATTCAATCTGGCCATGATCAACCGCGAACAGGGCTATCTCAAACGCGCCTTGCATCAGCTCAGGCTTGCCAAAGAGCTCTTTACACGCTGCGAGGCCAAGCACTATCTGCAAATTGCCGAGGAGCAAGAGCAGGAATTGCTGGACTTAGTTGCAAAGTAGTATCTATATATAGCAATGCGTTTTCAATCAATTTAGTTTGCAGAAAAGTGGGTAGAGAAGCCTCTGATGTCATATTTTCCTTGCCAAGATTAGCCGAATTTTATTTGTTGTATCTATCCGGTCGGGATGTGGCGCAGTCCGGGTAGCGCACTTGAATGGGGTTCAAGGGGTCGCAGGTTCAAATCCTGTCATCCCGACCAAAGTTTAAAGGTGACTTTGCAGTCACCTTTTTCTGTTATAATGAGAAATATCGCAGTTTAGTTTAGCATCTCATATCCTTCAGCGTGGTTGATACCTCATGAATCACCCCCCACACATTTTGGAACAGAACTATAGCTATGAATATCTATGAGACCTCTCTTCATAATGGAACAGCGATGGGGATATTATATAGGGATGACTCAGAGCGGTTTCCTCTACATCAGTTTAAAAGTGTCTGGAAAGACTTTTGTGTTTGCTACATAGAGAAGGCAGAGCTATTCATTTCAAGTTGAAGACGATCCACGCTATAAAGTCCACAATATTGTGAGAGAAGAGTACGGCTAATAATGGGGTTTCAGTATTTTTAACTAATTCACCATTAATGAAGGCCATATTTTGAGTCAAGAAAAAACTGCCACAAGAGATCACCAGTTTATAAAAACCGAAAAGCAACCAGCAAAATCCATTGACACAAATTCCTATCCCAATATAGTTGTTTTTAATTGTTTTTATCCCTGTTTACCAATATGGTGATCTTGGGATAAAGCTATGTATAGCAAAGCAATAAGGCAAGGAGATGGAGAGTGGAAGACAGATGGTTGTCCGTTGAAGACGTAAGTATCTACCTCGGTGTAAACAGGGAAACTGTGTACAAATGGGTCAGTAATAAAGGATTGCCTGCACATAAAATTGGCAGATTGTGGAAATTCCGCAAAGCCGATGTGGAAAAATGGGTAGAGCAGTTTTCAAATAATAAGTCTAAGCCATCAGAATAATCAAGCAGAGATTCTTACATCAATGAAATCTAATAAAGGTAATACACGTCTAAAGCATTGTAAATCAGTGCTTCAGACACACATTATGATATAAGGGAATAAATGAAGCATAGAAAGCCAAAATTTTCGGGACATCAGACATTTGTAATCCGCTACGGGTGGATTGAGAAGGGATATCGTTTTGTTAAGTCAGGGTTGAACTTCAATAGTGATGATGCTATAGTAGATCTGGGCGTAGGCAAAAACATGGTGGAGAGCATCCGATACTGGGGTGAGATGACAGGCCTGATAGAAGATTCAGCTCCAAGTGCTTTTGCCATAAAGCTTCTGGATGAAAAAGAGGGATGGGACCCCTATCTTGAAGATAATAACTCATATTGGTTACTGCATTGGAATCTCAATACCAATCCTGGGTTTATGCATTCTGGGATAATTCTATTTTCACACTTAAAAAAGCCTGAATTTAGCAAAAGAGATGTGGCAGATTCAGCCTTGCGTTCACTGGATTTGTACGATAAGAAGAGTCCTGCCCAGAGTACCCTGAATAAAGATATCGATTGCTATCTGAGGCTGTATGCAGGTATCAGGCGGCAAAATACCAAGCAAAAAGAAGAGCTGATTGGAAGTCCATTACAAGAGCTAAACCTGATCCAAATGATCAACGACAGCGACCTGTATTGCTTCAATATTGGCACTAAACCAAATCTCTCAGCAGAGGTCATTGGCTATGCTTTATGGGATTATATGCGGAACCTAAACAAAATTGCCATCACCATAAATGAAGCCCTGTATCGAGAATATAGCCCAGGTCAGGTGTTTATGTTGGATGAAAATTCATTGGTAGACGCAGTGGATCAATTAAGTGATGATCCTAAATGGTCAACTCACTTCGGATTTAGCGAAACTGCCGGAATAGCCTTGATTCATTGTACCTTAACCGATGGATTTGAACTATTGGACTCCTATTACAAGCAAAATGAGGAATCATGAAGTCCTTGGTAAAAGACTATGTGGATGTAGCACCTAGCTTCACGCGTTCGGTAAATATAAATTCTGATATCAACCGAGATAATAACGAATATGGCTATATCGTAACAAGCAATGTGAGATCAGCCTTGAGCCAAGTCATCACAGGTATCAGCAGCAAGAAAGGGCAAAAATCGTTCAGCTTGTTTGGCCTATATGGATCAGGGAAATCTGCGTTTGCTGTGTTCCTATCTCAATTACTCTCGCCCGATAAATCAATATCCGGGAATGCACTAAGTCATCTCAAATCAAACGCTCTTGATCCAAAACTGATGAAATTCCTTGCCAATAGGAAAGCTTCGATTCATCTTCCTGTCTTAGTAACGGGTAGAAGAAGACCTATCAATCAATTGATTATGGAAGGCATCCTGAATACAGCACAGCAGCTATCAAGCAAGAGTAAATCCGAGGAGCTGGTTGAGATTACTCAAGAGCATCTTAAAAACGAAAGCTGGAAAGATTCTGCTGAAGTGATTAGATGTCTGGACGCCCTGGGAGAATTAGCCAGGATAGAAGGCTTGGCTGGCTTACTCTTGATTGTTGATGAAGCAGGCAAGACCCTTGAATATGCCTTAAGTGATAGAGAAGGTGGTGACGTTTACATTTATCAACAGATCGCCGAACATGCAGAAAGACTATCAAAATATTCAATGCTCTTTATGATTACACTGCATCAGCAAATGGATAGCTATAGCGAACTTCTCTCCAGAACAAATCGTGCAGAATGGGTTAAGATTCAAGAGAGATTCGAAAACCTCAGATTTGCAGAACCTGCCAGTAGCACCATCTTGATGTTATCGGAAGCCATAAAGCCCATTCAGGATGCTCCCACAGAAGTGAGCCAAGCATTGGATAAAGCCATAAACGAAATTGAGGGAATGGAGGGAATGATTCCCAATGGGCTTTCTACTGATTCGTTTAGAACCTGTTCGCACAGAGCTTGGCCAATTCATCCCAGTTTGTTATTAGCTTTACCCCACATATTCAAGCGTTTTGCTCAAAACGAAAGATCGATCTTCTCATATCTGATCAGTGAGGAGTATAGCGGATTCCAGAGCTCCATCAGGACTAAGGATGTGGGGGCAGATGATGGATTTATTAGGATCAAAGACATCTATGACTATCTCATCTCAAACTATGAGATTGGCTTATCCCGCAATCCCCACTCAAAAAAGCTATTGGAAGCTAATGATGTGCTAAACAGCAGAACCAGGCTTAGCGACAAAGAAAATGCTGCCATCAAAACGATCTCTGTCTTAAACGCTCTTTCAGAGATTTGCCCCCTAAAAGCTTCGAAGGCTTTGCTAAAGACAGCGCTCCCCGATAGCTATGATTTGGACAGCCTGCTTGACAGCCTATTAAGCCAATCTCTGATCACCTTCCGCAAGCTGGATAACAGTTACAGAGTGTGGGAAGGCAGTGATGTGGATTTGGATGATCGACTCAAAGAAGCCAGGCGTCATCTGCACTATGATACACAACTGTTTCTGGATACTATCGGCAAACATCTGAAGCAGAAACGGATGGTGGCTCGTAGACATAGCCTTGATATGGGTATCATACGATATTACTCAATCGTCTATACCGATCGATTTTCAGAAGCTGAAACTATACTTAATGAAGAATTGAGTGATGGTGCTTCAGGCTTGATTCTGGTAATGATCCCAGGCGATCAATTCCCCAGTCTTATCCTCAATGCCGAAGCTCTTACTAAAGCGCATCCACAATTGATTATCGCCATCCCTAAACAGATGGATAGCCTAAGCGGGATAGTAAATGAACTTGCCAGTTTGAAGTGGGTAGAAGAGCATACAGATGAGCTGAGAGACGATCGCATTGCCAGACGAGAACTAAATATGCGGATCTCCTCTTATGAACAGGAATTGGCAAAAAGGGCGCAGGCCATAATCGACCCCAGACCCAACCCTACCGGCAATAGCTGCTTATGGTACTGGATGGGCAGTGATCAAGGAGTAGCTAACCCTGTTGAGATTAGTAAGCTATTATCAAGAGCTTGTGATATTTTATTTCATAAAAGCCCTGTTCTCCGTAATGAACTAATCTCTCGGGATGACATTTCTAACGCTGCATCTGCAGCGCGAAGGGCATTGATGGAGAGAATTTTAACCTATTCCAAGCTCGAAACCTTGGGGATGAGTGGCTTTCCCCCTGAGCGTAGTATTTATGAATCAATCCTCAAAGCCGCAGAAATCCATGTATTCGATGATAGCAGCCAGTGCTGGGAATTCCAAGCCCCACCTAAGGATAACTTCATTAAACTGAGATATGCCTGGCAATTGATGGAGAATGCGACATTCAATGCAAATTTGGAGCAGGTTGAGCTGCTTGATATGTATGCCAGCCTGAAAGAGATTCCCTATGGACTGCCTGAAGGAGTATTTCCATTATTATTCACTGCCTTCTACATGGTCTATCAAGATGAAATATTCCTCTATCGTGAAGGAAGCTTCTTGCCAGATCCTCAGCCTGGCCATTTCGACCTTTTACAGCGAAGAATTGATCTGTTTGCAGTAAAAGGTATCCGGCTAAGTGGCATTCGCCTTCAAATCATTGAAAGATTGGCTACAAGCCTCAATACAGAGGCAAAAATCGCTACAGTGGTTAAGGCTCTTTTCCGGTATATCAATTCCTTGCCAGAGCTAAGCAAGAGATCCAAAAAGATCGAAGACCAAACGGCAAGACAAATGCGAGATGCCTTCTTGAGTGCAACTGCACCGGAAGACCTAATTTTTAAGGATTTGCCAAATTGCTTTGAACTGCCAAGGTTTAGCACTGGTAAACTCACCGACAGCGATTTGGAATCATATTTCGACAAGTTAAATTCTTCTCTACAAAGCCTAATGAATTATGCCCCGATGGTGATGTTGCAGGCTCGAGACCAACTGCTCACATGCTGTGGCTTGGCTGCTGATGACGATGGCTGGATTGAATTGGAGAATCGCTGTAATGCCTTGAGTATAAAGATCAGACACGAGGCTCTTACTCCATTTATCAATAGTGTGTTGAATGGCATCAGAGACAAGCATAGCCCCATTCCCGCTTTATCAAATGTAAGCACAAGGTCATTCGAACAATGGTCGGATATGGATATAGAGCGTTTTAATGGACTCGCTGAAGGCATGGGAGAGCTCTTTCAATACTACTGGCATAACTTTGGAGAGCGTGACCAAGAGGTGCCTGCGGCAGAGCAAGACGAGATTGGTAAATTAAGAGATGAAATCGAAACAAAAATAATGCAATTGAAGAAAACAGGCTCAGTAAGCCTGCTGAAAAAGTTTCTGCAAGAGATGCTAAGCGAGATTGATGAAGGGAGCAATTCTTAAGGAAGAGGGATAGATATGGAAAAACAAACCAAACATCTATTGGCGTTATCAGGTGGAAAGGACAGCTCGGCCCTTGCCATCTATATGCTTGATAAAGGTATTGATATGGAATATGTGTTCTGCGATACAGAAAAAGAGCTGGATGAAACTTATGAGTACTTAACCAAGCTTGAATCATATCTCGGAAAAAAGATCATATTTCTCAAATACGCGGATGGTTACGGTTTCGATGAGATTTTGCAGATTAAAAATGGATTTCTTCCATCACCTGAATCCCGTTGGTGTACAGAGTATTTGAAGTTAAAACCTTATG
>JAQUJJ010000341.1 GCA_028681035.1 Candidatus Cloacimonadota bacterium | reverse complement strand
AGCCGTAGCAGAAGTAGAAGAAGTCAAAGCGGCTCAGGCTAAAAAGATAAACAGCAGAGGCAAAAAGTTATTTTAACGGAGGCTAAACATGAACTATGATAGCATTATAGACAACTCTCGCGTATTATCACAGGCTGTTATATCTCTAACAGGCGAGTCTCAAGACAAACAGACTCCTGTTGAGAATAGCTTACTGGATATATGGGCTAATGAGGCGTTGAAAGACTTATCGACCACGAACTGCATAAACCGCACTGTAAGCCTCGGAGACACGTTTAGTACCACGAGTGACCTCTCAATACCTTTTATCGCTTTACCTGCCGAATTTTACAAAGTGCGTAACGTTTTCATGAAGTCTGGTGACTCTTGGAAAGACCTAAAACCGGCAAGCAATTTTACCTTCCGCGAAATAATTCAGCGCCTCGGAAATACTCCTGAGTTTTATCAGCTTCAAGCAATCAATGAAGGTGGCGTAGATATGAGAGCGTTGATGGTTTATGGTGCTACTACAGGCTATACTCTATTTGCTGACGCTTATCTGTTACATCCGGCTCGTACTTACAAAGGCACAGACCAGTCGATATTGATAAGCTCTGAATATGAAGACGCAGTTAGCGATTACATAGCGTCTAAGATATACATGATGGCTGGCACTGCGGCTACCGAGCCAATGACAGCGCAGAAGTATATGGCGGCAAGCGATAGACAGTATAAGATATATCTCGCTAAGCGCAAAAAGCTATTTACTGAGATGCAATTTGCTGGTCAAAACACTTTTAACATGGTAACAATATAGAGGAGAGGAGTTATAAGTTATGAGTTTAGTAAACATAGATGGAATGTCCTACGGCAACGCTCGCAAAGAGTTCCATATAACGAGCAATGATTTTAACTGCATAGTTCCAACGCACTTCTCACCCGGCTATGTGTATGAGATAATGGCAGTGGCTTACAGACCTACTAACCCTGCTTACAGATTACAGATAGTGCAGGCTGTCGTATGGCTTAACGGCGAAGACATATCAATATCATCTCTCAAAGACGATATGATAACCCACAGCGGCGACGACATAGATATAACGATAAGCCTTGATACTACTGGTAGAACGCTTACGGTAAACATAACTAACTGCGATGGCGGTAACGCTACTGTCGTATTCAAGCAGATACTGAAAATACCAGTGATGGCGTAGGGAGGAAGATATGAAAAATGTTTTAGTTTTCCTTTATTGTTGCATGTGCTCAGTATTCTTAGTGGTTGGTTATGCGTCGTCAGCTACAGCACCTGAACTCAAGATACCGCTCGACTGCTACTACATAAAAGCCCCAGACGGCGACAGGCTTGACAACTACCTGAATAAGAATAAAGATAAAGTATGGCGCAAAACAATAACCACTGACGGAACTTCGCCATATACGATAAGGGTATTGGCTCAGAGTCCTTCCAGCTTAGCGCCGTCAATAGTAAAAGTATCGGCGTTCAAGAACACGGCTGGTAATGCTTGTTTCCGTAGCGCAATGATAAGGGGTTCCAGTTTGCAATATTTATTATCTGAGCAAAACACAACGGGCGGAGACGCCGTGTTAATAACAATGGGGTTCGTTTCCGCAGCTACCGTAACCTATGTCGATGTAAAGATATATAATTGCGAAAACGGCACAGTATTCATAGAAGTCGAAAAGTTATAAGGAGGAAAGATAGTGAAGAAGATTTTATTTTATGCTTTATTAGTGGTCATGCTTATGCCTCTTATAGCATTCGCACAGACTACTAACGAGGTCAAATACCACAAATACAAAGACTTTGCACACGACGCATCAGATATTAAATGGGCAGTCGGGCAAAGCATGCGTGCTTATATGGACAGCCTCGGATTAGATACGTTACCTGCATGGATGGATAGCGTTGAGGTAGCTATAAACTTAATAGATATAGACTTAGACGCGCTTACCATTACGGTAGGCAGTAACGAAGTAGCGTTACTCGATGTTATATCTGATTTAGCGGCACACATAGCAGACCTCGCTAATCCTCATCAGGTTACTGGTGCTCAAATAACCACAGGTGCTATTGATGTGTCGTCCTCGTTGACCGCAGAGAATCAACTACAAGACATAGGCACAAGCATCAAAGACCAGAACTTTAGTGGTTTCCTATCGTGGGGAGGCAGTGGCGATTACTGGGAAATAGCGGGCGGCAATTTCAATGTACTAAGACCCGGCACAGGCTACGTCAACGGTAAGAAGGTAACGTGGACAGCACAGACAGCGTTAGGCACAATACTGTCCAACTCTGCTTACTATGTGTATGTGGGCGTCGATGGCGTCGCTAATCTTACTACATCGCAGGCTACTGCTTTTGCTAATATCCCGCTATTTGAAATACTATTCGACGGTACGAATTATGTAGTCGTAAAGGAAAATCACAGTTATAACTTCTCGACTCGCGTAAGCGCCTATATTCATAACAACATCGGTATAATCATACGTAATGCTAACGGCGGTGCTAACATAGACAAGCTCGGTACAACCACTGGCGCTAACGTTGCTGATAGACAGCTCGAACTTATAGGCGCAGATACCCTCGAAGACCACGGTTTAGAGACTGAGATAGGCGACTCAACCGGAACGCCGTTATCAATACACTACTACTACACCGACGGTTCTGGCAAGTGGATTCAATATGATAACACCACTGAGGTATCCGCAGTCTATAACGATGCAGGTACAGCAACAGCACTGGGTGCAAACAA
>JAQUJJ010000340.1 GCA_028681035.1 Candidatus Cloacimonadota bacterium | reverse complement strand
GGTGGCGGTTCTATTACGGCATTGCCAATTATTGAGACACTAGCAGGTGACGTATCCGCTTATATTCCGACCAATGTTATTTCGATTACAGATGGTCAGATTTTCCTTGAAAGTGAGATGTTCTACTCTGGTGTACGCCCAGCTATCAATGCTGGTTTATCCGTATCTCGGGTAGGTGGATCTGCGCAAATTAAAGCCATGAAACAAGTTGCTGGGCGTTTACGTCTTGACTTGGCTCAGTACCGGGAACTAGCAGCATTTGCTCAATTTGGCTCTGACCTTGACAAAGCAACGAAGGCTTCACTCGATCGAGGGCAACGTACGATGGAAGTGTTAAAACAACCACAGTATTCGCCGATGACGGTAGATGAACAGGTCGTTGTGATCTATACCGCAATTAATGGTTTCCTTGATGATGTTACTTTAACTGAGGTTGCTAAATTCGAAAGTGATTTTATTAAGTTCTTGCGAACCAATCATGCTGAAATTGGCAAGGCGATTAAAGAAACAAAAGTCCTTAGTGCTGAGACAGAGGAACTATTAAAGAAAGCGATTAAAGAGTTTAAAGATACATTTATTACAACTGATAAAACGGCGAGGTGATGTAAATGCCTAATGCACAAGATATACGCCGCCGTATAAAAAGCGTAAAAAGTATTGAACAAATCACAAAAGCCATGAAAATGGTGGCTGCCGCTCGGTTGCGTAAAGCTCAGGAAAAGGCTATGACTAGCCGTCCATATACAGAAAAGATTCGCGAAGTGCTAGCGAGCGTCGCAAGTGGCGCATCAGATGCTACTCATCCTTTACTAGAGGTGCGAGACGTAAAGCGTGTTGCTTACTTGATCTTAAGTGCTGATAAAGGTTTGGCAGGGGCTTATTCTTCGAATGTGATAAAAATGGCATTACCAAAGGTCGCAGGTCACAATGATGTTGCTTTATTGACGGTTGGTCGTAAAGCTAGGGATTATTTCACACATCGTGGCTACACTGTAGATCAGGAATATACCGGGTTTTCCGATAAACCGAGTTATCAGCATGCGGTAAGTATTGCCAGAAAGATTACAGAAGAATTTACGGCTGGTACCTATGATGAAGTTCATTTGGTATATACTAAATTTTACTCAGCTCTGACGCAAACACCAGTAAGCATCAAACTATTGCCAATAGAAGATAGTGCGGCAGAGGCTAAGCACCAAGAGTATATTTTTGAACCTTCTGCGGAAGAAGTGCTCAAGTTTTTGTTGCCACAATACTTGGAATCCGTTATTTATGGAGCATTGCTCCAGTCAGCGGCAAGTGAACTGGGTGCTCGGATGACCGCTATGGGATCAGCAACTGATAATGCACAAGAGTTAATTGCGAAGCTCATTCTTAATTATAATAAGATTCGTCAGGCCACAATTACGAGAGAAATTTCTGAAATTGTGGGTGGCGCCGAAGCGTTGAAGTAAAAATACTAGGATAGGAGGGGGAACCCTTTGAATACAGGTAAAGTGATACAGGTTATTGGACCCGTAGTTGATATTGAATTCCCCCCGGACAATCTACCTGCCATTTATAATTCAGTTAAAATCGCCGATTCATCAACTGAGGTAGAGATTAGTCTCATCGTAGAAGTTATGCAGCATTTAGGCGATAATATCGTCCGTTGTGTAGCGATGTCTTCCACTGATGGTTTGACACGGGGTATGCAGGCTGTAGATACCGGGGCTCCGATTAAAATTCCCGTAGGGAAAGGTACTCTAGGTAGAGTATTTAATGTACTAGGAAATACAGTTGATAATAATGATGCGAAGGTAGAGGCCGATGATTATTGGCCAATTCACCGTCCGGCTCCTACGTTTGAAGAACAGGAAACGTCAACACAAATTTTGGAAACAGGGATTAAAGTAGTTGATTTGATTGCCCCTTATTCTCGAGGTGGTAAAATTGGACTATTTGGTGGTGCTGGTGTAGGTAAGACAGTACTGATCATGGAACTTATCCGTAATATCGCCACTGAACATGGTGGATATTCCGTATTCGCTGGGGTAGGCGAGCGTACACGTGAGGGGAATGACCTGTGGGCTGAAATGCAGGAATCAGGAGTTATTGAAAAAACTGCTTTGGTATATGGGCAGATGAATGAACCACCTGGAGCTCGTATGCGTGTTGCTTTGACTGGTCTTACGATGGCAGAATATTTTCGTGATGTAGGTGGACAGGACGTACTTTTCTTCGTGGATAATATTTTCCGCTTTATTCAAGCTGGTTCTGAAGTATCCGCACTTCTTGGACGTATGCCATCTGCAGTAGGTTATCAGCCTACACTTGCAACAGATGTTGGTGCTTTGCAAGAACGGATTACCTCTACGAAAAAGGGGTCGATCACATCGGTACAGGCTGTATATGTGCCAGCCGATGACTTGACAGATCCGGCTCCAGCAGCGACATTTGCTCATCTTGATGCAACAACCGTATTATCTCGGCAGATTGCTGAACTTGGTATTTATCCAGCGGTTGACCCACTGGATTCTACTTCCCGAATTGTTGATCCACATATTATTGGTGAAGAACATTATCAAGTTGCTCGTGGTGTACAAGAAGTACTGCAACGTTATAAAGAATTGCAAGATATTATTGCCATTTTAGGTATGGAAGAATTATCAGATGATGATAAACTTACCGTATCTAGAGCTCGTAAAATACAACGTTTCTTAAGTCAACCATTTTTCGTTGCGGAAGCCTTTACTGGTACTCCAGGTAAATATGTACCAT
>JAQUJJ010000014.1 GCA_028681035.1 Candidatus Cloacimonadota bacterium | reverse complement strand
CTATGTTAAAGCGCAGAAGTCGATTTATTCAAACTACTTTTCTTTAGAAAAAATAGTTTAGTTTTACATGCGAGCTTTGCCACAGGGGCAATCTCATTCTGTAGTTCTGTATAGAACTTATAGGTCATGTTGACTACGGCAATACATGAAAGTAGAGTCCAAAAAACATCCGACCTTGTGGGTAGTGATTTTAACTTCTTGCGATTCTTCATAGTATCAGTGCTCTTGGTTGGTGTCAGGAATGTCAGGAACGTCAGGAATATCCTCAATATGCATCTTAACGACATCCTTGCCCAATCTCTCGGTCAATCGGGACAGTAGTTTGAGATCTTTTTCATAGCGATAAAGTAAAAAGAAGCTATCAGTTTTCTCTTCGTACTCTTTATCGTCATGGACAATCGCATAGATGGCTTTGGCAAGCTTGTGCGCGATGGCAATCACAGCTTTTTTATGGCACATTTTCCGTCAGCAAAGACCTGATGTAACGCTGTCGCATCAATATCCTACCACTCTTATTTCTGCCGGCACTTTCGTTTTTACCCGGAGCCACGCCAACCCAGTTACAGAATTTGCGACAATTGGAGAAACTGCTCAGATCAAAGCCAATCTCAGATAAAACCAATGTCGCTGAACGTTCTGCCATGCCTGGTATTTCCATTAGCTTTTCCTTTACTGCTATTTTTTTCTCATCATCAAGGAGCAGTTTCTTAAGCTGTATCTCTAATATCTCGATCTTGGTCGTATAAACGTTGTGGAGGTCTAAAAGTTCTTTTAGTTGATTACGGTGAACCTCGACAAAATAACCATCCAAGCCCTCCATAATCCGATCAAGTTTCTTTAGCATAGAAGAATGGATACTCTTTTTTACGATAGCTTCGGTTATAGTCTGGTTTTCACAAAGCAGTTTTAGCAGATTAGTGCCAGAATATCCAAAGATGTCTGAGATAACACTACTGATTTTAATATCCGCACTATCTAAGATACTATGTATTTGCTGGCGGAGGGAAGTACGTTGCTGAACCAGTGACTTTCGTGTCCTGGAAATCAATCTCGTTTCCCTGATTTGTTTGTCTGGGATGAAGCTGGGCGTGATCAAAGCATGGCGCGTAATCCCCGCTATCCATTCACTGTCGGCTTTGTCAGTCTTACGTCCAGGAAGATTCTTAATATTTCTGGCATTATACACCAATAATTGAATATGCTCCGAAAACACATTCAGCAATGGGAACCATAGCTTTCCAGTGCTTTCAACGCCTGCTACCCGAACTTTTTGCTCCAAGAGCCAGTCTCGAAGCATGACCAATTCCTTTTTTGTTGTTTTGAAGGTGCGATACTCTGATTCTATGGCTCCGTCAGGGCCACAGAGGGTGGTTGCACAAACAAAATCTCTGTGCACATCGATACCTGCACAGTTTCTGTTGACAACTTGCAGCGCGTTACGTTTTGTTACTCTCTGGTTCATTGTTGTCTCCTTTTACGAAAGTATTTGGGGGCAACTTTTTGTTAATGCTGCGCTTTATGCAATGATTATTTATCATGCTCAGTAGCGAAAACTCGTTTTCTGGGAGGTTGACTTACAAATCGGCGGCTGTTTCTTTTGCAATAAAGCACTCTTGCTACGTATCCGCCGATTTATGAGTTAAAATTGATGGGGGTCGAGAAGGCGAGAGGTCGATAAGTTTACTGCTGTGCACAGAGTACTCTTGCGATGTATTCGAAGATTGCTTCGGCTAATTTCGTTTAACTCACAATTACGCTGAGTGATAGTTATTCTGCTTTGTTTCGTAGCTCTTTGCAGCGTAATTGTAAGTCAAAATGCTCTTGGCTATGCTGGCATTGGGTGCGCACTCGGGGCGAGTGCAAATACGTAAAAACAGCCGCATCGGCTGTTGGAAGTACGTTCGGGCATTTTGCTTGCTGTTGGGTAGGCGAGACGCCTGTAACTCCAGATATTACGCCATCACACCAGCACATCAACACACCAGCACACCAGCACACCAACACACCATCACACCAGCACATCAACACATCAACACGCCATCACACCAGCACACCAGCACACCAGCACACCATCACACCAGCAAATCAACACACCAGCACATCAACACATCAACACGCCATCACATCAACACATCAACACACCAACGCATCAACACTTCCGCAGGATCAGCGTCCTGCCCTACACCATTTTAATAGCTTTCTTGGGGCATTTCACTAAGCATTGTTCGCAGCTTATACAGGCTTCTTTATCGATAGTGTGCACTTGCTTAATTTCGCCGGTGATAGCATTTGTGGGGCATATCTTAGCGCAAATGGTGCATCCTATGCACTTTTCTGCTTCAATCTCTGCTTTCTTACGCATGCCGGCTTTTAAGTCCACTATCGCCTTCGTTGGGCAGACAGTGGCGCAGAGTCCGCAATCTATGCACTTGGCATAGTCTATACGGGCGAGATTGTTTTCTACAATGATGGCTTGAACGGGGCATTTGCGGGCACATACACCACATCCTATGCAAGGGTGTTCTGTACCGCAAAGCTGCAAAGCCTTCGGGTTTTTGGCAAGTGAGCTGCAATAAATGGACACATTGCGATTAATCGGAACCAGTGAGATTAGCTTCCGCGGGCAAGCGGTTACACAAGCTCCGCAGGCGGTGCATTTATCTCTATCAACTTGCCGTAAGCCATCTGCATCCACGCTTATGGCATCGAACTTGCAGGCATCACGGCAATCGTAGAACCCAATGCAGCCCCAAGTGCATAAGTTCGGACCTTCGGCAACGTTTACTGCCGATTTACAGCTTTCAACGCCCTGATAGGTATATTTCCATTTGGTGTTATTCTTGCCACCGCTACTGCAATGAATAACGGCAACCTTTTTGTCCATAGGTTTAGCATCTTTACCCATAATTTTAGCTATTTTAGCCGCAGCATCAGGTCCGCCGGGAGCACATAAGGAAACCTCGGCACCATCATTAACTATGGCATCGGCATAGCCTGCGCAGCCTGCTTTTCCACATGCACCGCAGTTGGCACAGGGCAAGGCAGCGATAATCTGTTCCACACGGGGATCTATTTTAACAGCGAAGACCTTGGATGCGATAGCTAGTATCAAACCGAAGATAAGCCCCATTCCTCCAATAATAATCATTGGTATAAAAATGGTGGTAAGTAACGAGGGAGCAGCATTAAGTAATATCATCATAACTCCTTCAGATCTTAAAGCCCATAAAGCCATAGAAAGCCAGAGCCATTATACCGGCGAGGATTAAGGCAATCGGCATACCGCGCATGCTTTTTGGCATATCTACAAATTCCAGCCTTTCCCGTATGCCTGCCATCGCAAGCAAGACAAAGGTGAAACCAACTCCGCTGAAGAAACCGTTTAGCACGGCATCCAGGAAGTTATAGGCAGTGATGCCATCTGTACGTAAGGCTTTGGTATTAAGGATAGCCACACCAAGCACGGCGCAATTGGTGGTGATGAGCGGAAGGTACACACCCAAAGACTTATACAAGGCAGGGGCGTTTTTCTGGATTACCATCTCCACAAACTGCACCAGAGCAGCAATGGTTAAGATGAAGGCAATCGTCTGCAAATAAATAAGATTATAGGGTATAAGCAGGTATTTGTAAATGATGAAAGTGAAGGCAGAAGCCATAGTCATCACAAAGATAACTGCCATGCCCATGCCAAGGGCGGAATCCAGCTTCTTGGATACACCTAAGTAGGGGCACAACCCTAAGAATCTGGAAAGCACAAAGTTTTGGATGAAGATGGCGGTCATCGCCATCACGAAGATTTCGCCGATGTATCCCATTATTTCTTCTCCTTCATCAAGTTTATCAGTGCCATCAGAAAGCCGAGAGTTATAAACGCTCCGGGGGCAAGGATTGCCACCAGCATGGGTTCGTAGGTCTTAGGCATAATGCTAAACTTCAGCCAGGTACCATTGCCTAGAATTTCACGGAAACTGGCAACGATAACCAACGACAGCGTGAAGCCAAGCCCCATGCCGATACCATCAGCCATAGAATCCAGCATCGTATTCTTACTGGCAAAGGCTTCCGCTCTACCCAAAATGATACAGTTCACCACAATAAGCGGAATAAACAAACCCAAGGATTTATGTAAGGCGGGGACATAAGCAGCCATCACCATATCCACAATGGAAACAAAACCTGCAATCACTACGATATAGATAGGGATGCGTATTTTCTCGGGAGTGATGTTCTTTATCAGGGAGATGATAATGTTTGAGCATATCAGCACGAAAGTTGCTGCCATACCCATGCCCAAAGCATTGTCCACAGAGGTGGTTACTGCCAGAACCGGGCACATGCCTAACACTATCACGAAGATGGGGTTTTCTTTAATAATGCCTTTGCTAAGTTCTTTTACGAAACTCATTGTGAACCTCCCATAGATGCCTTGAGAGCTGCAATTTGAGCCGCTATGGAATTGGTAATGGTGCGGGTGGTGATAGTAGCTCCCGATAGAGATTTTACCATACCTCCGTCTTTATCCACCAATAAGTCTGTCTCGCCCAAGCCACTAAACTGCGCTTGGAAACTATCGCTTGTGCAGTTTGCTCCCAGACCTGGGGTTTCCGCTTGGTTTATCACTTTTATTTTAACTACTTTTAGGTTCGTATCCACGCCTACCATAGTCTGAACATTGCTGCTATAACCATTTTCAGCAGCCACAAAAGTATAGCCTAAGGTATCTTTTGTTGCCTTGGATGTGGCAATATAATACAGGCTGCCATCGGCAAACTTAGCTTCGCTAAAATCGGCATCGGGGATAAGTTCGCTACGGGTTGCTACTTCTTCTTTTGCTTTGCGCTCGGTTATCACAGGCTCTGTGAGGGAATTCACATAAGCCAAGATTCCGCTTGCCACGGCGCAGAAGATTAGTAGAATGAGGGTAAGCCTTATGTAATACTTCATTTCTTAATCCTCCCAAATGCTTTTGGCATGGTGAAACGGTCTATCAGAGGAGTCATTACATTCATAAACAGAATGGAATAGCTAACCCCTTCCGGATAACCTCCTACCAGTCTGATTACCACAGTCAACAAGCCGCAACCAATGGCAAAGATGATTCTGCCATTCTTGGTAAGCGGCGTAGTAGTGTAGTCTGTAGCCATAAAGAAAGCACCCAGCATCAAGCCACCGGCAAAGATATGGAAGAAGGGCAGGGTCATGCTGTAGCCGCTCCCTTTAATGGGACCAAACAAGAAACTTAGCACGAATACGGTGCTGATGTAAAACAGCGGAATACGCCACTCGATAATGTTTTTATACAGCAGGTATGCTGCGCCCAATAGCAAGGCAAAGGCAGAAACCTCACCTATACAGCCGCCTACATTGCCCCAGAAAAGGTTTTTCAGGCTTTCCAAATCAATGATGCTGTTGAAGATGTTGTTAGCCATGTTCACGCCATCGCCAGCAGTAGTGCCAATGGATGCCACAAAGCTGCTGTCACGAAGGGTTTGAACTACCTTAAGAGGTGTAGCACCAGTTACTAAAGCGTATGCCTTGGGCGAAACATCCTGTAGGTTGTTGGCAATCACATCCAGATTATTAAGCCCGCTGAGGCTACCTGTTTTGGGTTTCAGCCAGCCGGAAGTCATCAAAGTAGGCCAGGATGCTAAAAGGAAGGCACGTCCCAAGAGAGCAGGATTTACAGGGTTGTTGCCAAGCCCGCCAAACACTTGCTTACCCACGGCAATGGCAAACACAGAACCCATTATGGGTAACCACAAGGGTGCACCGGCATTGATATTATAGGAAAGCAGCATGCCAGTTAGGAATGCGCTGCCATCAGCTACAGAAATGGGTACTTTGCGTAGCTTCTGGATAAGGGCTTCCGTTACCACGGCAGTTACTGCACCTAGCAGGGTTAGCACCAAAGCACGAATTCCCCAATAATAAACAGCGAAAACGAGTGCGGGAGTAAGCGCAATCACCACATTCCACATCACCATTGGGATAGTGGTTTTATCGTGCAAGTGAGGCGCAGAGGATACGAGATATTTATCTTTCATACAATAATCCTTACTTCTTGGCTCGCTGAGCTTCTGCATAGCGTATTTTACCGGTATCTATCCATTGCACAAGGCGAATCTGCGCAGGGCAGACAAAGGAACAACTTCCGCATTTCATGCAGTCATTCAAGCCCGCACTAACGGCTTTATCCAAATCTTTATACTTAACGGCAGAGGCAATCATGCTGGGCAGGAGGTTCATAGGGCATACATCCACACAGCGTGCGCAGCGTATGCAGTTCTTTTCTACCATAAGGCGGGCAGCTTTTTCATCCTTCAGAACTAAGCCACTGCTGCCTTTGCCCATTGTTGCATCCAGGTTTGGCAGAGCAAAGCCCATCATGGGTCCACCTGATATTACTTTGCCGACTGTCATGGTTGTGCCGCCGCAGAAATCTACCAATTCAGCGAAAGGAGTGCCGATTCTGGCTTGTAAGTTGGATGGGGTCTTCAGCGGAGAGCCGGTAATCGTGATTATTCTATCTATCAAAGGTCTCTTATAGCGAATAGCTTCATAAGATGCAAAGGCAGTATCCACGTTTTGGACAATTATACCAACTGCCATCGGCAATCCACCGGCTGGCACTTTACGTTTCGTAGCGGCGTAGATAAGCTGTTTTTCTGCACCTTGGGGATAGCGGAGCTTTAAGCCCATGACTTCCAGATTGCTCTCTTTCTTCAAAAGCTTTTCCATCAAGGCGATAACGTCAGGTTTATTTGCTTCAATTCCGATTATCCCTTTTTTAGCACTCACAATCTTCATAACTAGCTTCAAGCCAATGATAATCTCTTCGGCATGTTCCAGCATCAAACGGTAATCACTGGTTAAATATGGCTCGCATTCCACCCCGTTCAAGATAACCGTATCAATGGGTTTATCTTCCGGCGGGGATAGCTTTACATGCGTAGGAAAGCCTGCGCCGCCCATACCGCAGATTCCAGCAGCGGCGATGCGAGATTTCATCTCTTCGGCAGGAAGGCTCATGTAATCTGCTTCATCCACCAAGTCCACCCAATCGTCCTTACCATCACCGGTAATCTGAATAGCCAGGGAAGTAGTTCCACAAGGGTGCGGAAAACTATCTATAGCTGTAACCTTACCGGATATGGAGGCATGCTGATTTATGGAAACAAAACCTGATGCTTCTGCAATAAGCTGACCGGTTTTCACCTCATCACCAACGGCTACTACAGGTGTGGAAGGAGAGCCGATATGCTGGGATAGGTGAATGTTAACTTTTGCAGGCAGAGGAGCTTTAGTGATGGGCGCAGATGCCGAATAATGCTTTTTGTCATGGGGATGAACACCCCCAGGAAATGTCCGTAAACGCATTAACACTCCCAAGGCTTGGCAGTTTTCAAGCCTCAAATCTATTTTTTCGCCATAATTTAGGATAGGGCATAAAAGGCAAGCGTTTTTTTGGTGCTGCGGTATAGAGTAGCTTATCCGATGCTGCTAAAACAATGAGCTTTGTGAAAAGTAAGACAAAAAAGTAATAGCAACGGGGATAAGACGGATTTAACAGATTTACACGGATTCTTCTTTAGACAAATCTGTAATATTGTAGGAGTTGTTAGCCATTTCACCGATTTCAGTCTTTGTACTTTCTTCTTTATCTGTGTTAATCTGTTAAATCCGTCTCATCCGCGTTCCAATTCAATTTATTCCCCATATAAACTACTTTTCCCAAAAAATAGGGGAATGCCAATAAACTCGGTGTTGCTTGACAAAATACTGACCTGGGATAAACATGTACGCGTCAAATTCCGCAAAAAGGATTGTGCTATGTTTGAAGCTCTCGCAGGGAAGGTATTCGCCACGGTGGTCTCGCTGTCTATGTTTTTATTTTCTTCATACAGCGGTAATGATCCCTCGTTTCGTGCCATTAATAGCCGGGTAGGAGGAGATTATCTGCAACTTCGCACTAGTTTGGTAGGTGCTTTTGATAATGATTTCCCTGATGTGTTTAAAAGTGGGACGGTTATTCCCGTGGATTTCTCGCTGGTGATAAAAAAAGATAGCATGGTACTCACTAAAGCAAAGTTTCAGAATAGGGTGCGTTTTGACCCAGCCAAGGGTGTTTACGAGATATACACGGCAGGCATGAACCGCACAATTAAGACAGAATCATATTCCCACATGCTTGCTGAAATCTCGGGTTTCGAGTGCTCCATCCCATATAACCCGGATTGGGGAGTTGTAAGCGTACGCTTGGAGGCAACCCTCCCAACGGTGAGGTTCGCACAGCTAAAAAAGGCAGTGGATTTGATGGTGCTATGGAAGTACCAGAAACCCCGCGCAAGCGTTAACCTCGATTTGCGCAAGACATTATAAGGACGTATGAAATGAATTTTACTAGACCTGGAATTAGGACATGGCTATTGGCGGTTTATCTCGTCTTCTCCATCGGTGGTTTGATGGTTATGAATCGTGTGTTACAAGCCAATCAGCAACAGTTGCAGGAAGCAATGGAGCAATTGGAGTTAAGCGAAGAACTGCGGCAAATTAGGCTACATAGCAGCGCAGATTCATTGAAAGCTGTGCAGATTATGAAAGATTTCGGTGCTGCCAAGGGGGTTGTCCAGGTTAGCCTAAGCGAATCGCGGTTTTACGCAGCCTTAACCTTATTTGTTATTATTGTGATATCCAGCACCGTGTTTTTTATCGTACTAACCAAGCTTAGCAAGCCCCTGCGGGAATTGCAAAATGCCACTGAACAGATACGGCATGGCAATTTTAGCGTGCACTTGCCCGAAACCGGTATCCACGAAATGAAGATGCTGAAGAATTCCTTTAATGTTATGTCGCGCGAGTTGGAAGCTGTGCAAAAGCGTCTATTAGTAGCCGAGAAAGAGATGATTTGGAAGGATTTGTCACGCATCCTTGCCCACGAGATTAAGAACCCTTTAACGCCCATCCAATTAGCGGTGCAACGCCTTGAAGAGCGCATTGAAACAGACCCTGCCAGCATTCCCCTGATACTAAATGAATCTCTGGAGATAATTAAGCAAGAAATTGAAAACCTGCGTTTGTTAGCGCAAGACTTTTCCAGTTTTGCCAAGATTAGTAAAGCCATCCGCGAGAGTTTAAATCCAGAAACCAGTATTCGAGAGATTTGCAGGTCTTATGCTGCGGATTATAATCTGGAGTTAGACCTACAAACGGACTTGGAAGTACTGTTTGATAAAACTCATTTTTATCAAGTGCTTACCAATATCCTTCAGAATGCGATGGACGCCTCACAACCCAAGCAGCCTATTAAGATAAGCCTTGGTAGGGATAAAAACTATGTGATAATCAGCATTCGAGATAAAGGCAGCGGTATTGAAACCGATGATTTAAACAGAGTGTTTGAACCCTATTTCACACGGAAGACAAAAGGAACAGGCTTGGGACTTGCCTTGGTAAAAAAGCTTTGTGAGGCTAATTCAGCCATTGTTCGGGTAAAAAGCAAACCGGGAGAAGGCAGTGAGTTCACCCTGATAATCGAAGGAAATAAGGCATGAAAGTTTTAGTTATAGACGACGAAAAGAACATCTGCCTTACGATTAGCAATATCCTTACGGACGAAGGCTATGAGGTGCTTAGTTGCTACACGGCAAAGTGTGGACTAAGCATGGCAGAAGAAAGTGAGCCGGACATTATCTTGCTGGATGTGAAACTTCCTGATATAAATGGCTTAGAGGTGCTTGCCAAGCTGAAGAAAAGCCAACCGGGCATTCCGGTGGTGATGATCTCTGGCAACAGCAGTATTTCGGATGCCGTGAAAGCTATTAAACTGGGTGCTTTTGACTTTCTGGAAAAGCCCTTAAGCCTTCCCAAGGTAAAGCTTACCATTGCTAAAGCTCTGGAATTTACGCAGCTTGCCAGAGAACTGCAACGTATGCGTAGCGAAAGCGAGCTAAGCTGGGAAATGGTAGGTAACAGCAGCACAATTCAGGATTTAAATGCGATAATAGATAAAATTGCTCCCTCTAATGCTAAGATCCTCATCCAAGGCGAAAGCGGAACTGGTAAAGAACTGGTGGCGCGTCTTATCCATGCACGCAGTCCTCGCTTGGGCAAACCCTTCGTCAAGTTCAATTCCGCTGCTATCCCACGTGAATTGGTGGAAAGCGAGCTATTTGGTTACGAACGTGGTGCGTTTACAGGTGCCAATACCCGCAAACGTGGCAAGCTTGAAGAAGCCGATGGTGGCAGCCTCTTTTTGGACGAAATAGGCGATATGGAGCCTGCTGCGCAAGCTAAGATTCTGCGAGTGATACAAGAAGGTGAATTTGAACGGGTGGGAGGAAACCAAACCCACCGCATTGATGTGCGCATTATTGCTGCTACCAACAAGGATTTAGCCTCTATGGTGAATAATGGCAGCTTCCGTGAAGATTTGTTTTACCGCCTGAATGTTGTTCCGGTTTACACGCCTCCACTGCGTAGCAGAAGAGAGGATATACCGCTGTTAGTACGCCACTTTTCCATTATGATTGCAGCGGAGCTTAGCACACGTCCACGGCAGTTCAGCGAGAAAGCACTGGAGTTTCTGTCCAAGCCGGATTATCCCGGTAATGTACGCGAGCTGCGGAATATCATCGAGCGTATCTACCTGCTGTGCGATAAACAAATACTTGAACCAATTGATATCGCAAATATGCTCCCCAATGCCGAGATAAACGCCGAGATGGCAGAGTTTTGGAAAGCTACTGCTGCGTTTGCAGATAAGAAACGTGAGTTCGAGATTCACTATCTAACTACGCAGCTTCAGATATTCGGGGGGAACATTAGCCGCACTGCAGAAGCACTTGGTCTGCAACAAAGTAATCTGTCCCGCAAGCTTCAGGAATTGGGGATAAAATAGCTGTTTAAGTCTAGAAGTCGAGGGGTCTTGAGGTCGAGATGTAGGGCGTAGCGCAGAGCCTGCCCTCGGCTCGATCAAGGGGTGCTGTTCCTGCTGAAGTGGAAGAGTGGAAGGGTGGAAAAGTGAAACCAGGACTGAAGATAGTGTGATTTAACTTTGTATTTAAGCTCTCTTTTTCTCTTTCGCTCTTTTACTCTTTGTTAAAACTTCGGTGCCCTCGGTGTCTTCGGTGATGAATCAATCCTCGTTACTTCTTCCCAAACTGCAGGATGAGCTGTTCTATAACGGCATCCAGAATCAAATCCCCAGTTTCTTGTACATCAAGAGGCTGGAATCCCAAGTATTTATCCCACTGTTCCGCAACATAATCATGGCTTACTACCCTGTATATTTGGTCTGGATCAATAGGTTTGCCTCCCACTGTATAAGCTTTCTTAAGAGTTGAGTTTCCACCCCAGGAACCGATTGCCCATCCAGAATTAGCGGTTTGCACGATATCATAGGGCTTATCGATGGCAATTTGCTGGTTCTTGGCATCCATGGTGAGAAGGTCTCTGCCATAACAGGAAAACAGCACCACGTAGTTATTAAAAGGTATCAGTTCATTCATATCCCGCAGCGTAACATCTCCTGCGGGGATAGTCTTGCGCAGACCGCCGTTATTGATAATAGCAACATCGGGTTTGAAGTCGCTGTATTGTGCCAACAGAGCACCTGCCACCCACTCGGAGAGGTGTGTTGCTTTAAACTTATCTGGTTTCCAATCTTCGGGAATGGTGGCAATGGTCTTTCCCATCTCAGCATCAATGTTCTTAGCCAAGCCTCCCACAAACTGGTTTAATGGGGTGGAGGGTAAATCCTTGGGGACAAGAAGCGGAATCAAGCGGGAATAAAAGCTGGTAATGCGGTCGTTAACCACATCCATCTCCATCTCACCCAGAAATAGAGTGTGGCTTCCAGCGGAGGTGATATAGATACCATTCACCTGCCAAGGCTCTTCTATCCTTACATGCGAGTGCCCACCAACAATCACATCCACCCGATTATCCAAGGTAGTAGCAAGCAGGCTATCCGCTTCGTGACCAAGATGAGTAATCAGGACGATAAGGTCGCTAAGCTTATCAACTTCGTCAAGATAAAGGTCAATAGCCTGTTTATATGGCAGGATGTTTAGGGCTGCTATATTGGAGGGTCGCACCTTTTCAGGCAGCTCCACCAAAGTTAAGCCCATGATGCCTATTTTAAGCGAATCCAGAGTGATAATTTCGTAGGGCTTACCTCCAAAAGGCTTGCCATCTTTGGTTTGCAAGTTAGTAGATACAAAGGGGTAGTTAGCTTTTTGAAAGTAGCCTTGCGAGGTAGCGAAAGACTGGTCAAACTCGTGATTTCCAAAGGTTGTGGCATCCAGTTTCAGCATATTAAAGGTCTTTATCACTGCGCCGCCAATCAAACCTTCGTAAGTTAAAGAGGAGAACATACTGCCGGTTTGCTGATCCCCCGCATCAAGATAGAGTGAGCGTGCAGCACTCTTGCGCTCGGCTTGTAAATGGTACTCCAGGGCTGCGTACCCGCCTATTTGCTCGCCCGTTTTCATGGTTTGGGGCTGGTAGCTTCCGTGAGTGTCGTTTGTGTGCAGAATGCGGAGCGGGATTGCATTTAGGGCAAATGCTACCAAAAGTAACAGTGTGATGCTAAGTAAACGTTTCATAATAAACCTCTTTATCTATGAAGAATAGAACTCTGATAACATGAAGGGCATGATCCTGCCTGATCTCTCTTTTCCTCTTTAGCTCTTTTACTCTTTGTTGAATAGTTCTTTAGAAGAGACGCTATTGTTCAGCAGATAGCTTTCCACTTGTGCCAAATCTTCAGGTGTATCTATCCCAATGCCTTGGTAGTCTGTGATAATCATGCGGATTGGGATGCCAGCCTCAAGTGCCCTTAGCTGCTCCAGCTTTTCGATTAGTTCCAGCCTACTGGGTGGAAGAGCAACAAAGCGCAGCAAGGTTTCACGCCTATATGCATAAACACCGATATGGCGGTAATATGTACAGGAGATGTCCTTATCGCGGTTGTATGGGATAGGGGAACGGGAAAAGTATAAAGCATTGGAAAGAATGTCGGTTATTACTTTCACAATGTTAGGATTATTCAGCATGTTAACATCTGTAATAGGAGTCATCAGGCTTGCTATTTGCGCATCGGAATCAGCAAAAGCAGCTACAAGACTTGCCAAAGAAACAGTATCAATAAGCGGTTCATCACCCTGAATATTCACTATAATACTGGCATCGGGAAACATCCTGGCAGCCTCCGCGATACGGTCGCTCCCGCTTTGATGCTGCTCCGAGGTCATCACTGGTTTTCCCCCAAAGGCTGTAACAGCATCATAGATAGCTTTATGGTCTGTAGCTACTAACACTTGGTAAAACAGCCCGCTGTTCCATACTCGCTCATAGACATGCTGGATAATGGGCTTGCCACCCAGCAAGGCAAGGGCTTTGGCGGGGAAACGAGAAGAGGCATAACGTGCGGGTATTATGGCAATAGCGTTTAGCTTGTTATTCATTTACTTTTCCTGTGGGGTTTTTGCGCAGCCAAATCATCAAGGCAGAGCTGTCGCTGTAGTTTATCCCCGGTATGCGCATGGCTTGTCCAATGCTGCGGGGCTTTATTCTGGCGAGCTTTTCCCGTGCTTCCCATGCTAAACTGGGAATGGCAAAGTAATCCGTTTCATCTGGCAGGTTCATATCTTCCGCCTGCCTAAAGCGCTGCAACTCTTCTTCCATACGGTGCAGATAGCCTTCGTACTTTATTTCCAGTTCTATGCGCCGTTGGATGTCTTCGTTTAGGTCGGGAGGAATAGTAAAGCCGTAATCCGGCAGCTTGGCAAAGTTAATCTCTGGACGCTTTAGTAATTGGGCAAAGCGGATAGGTTCTTTTATCTCTCCGGCGATGCTGCAATTGCCGGTTTTAAGGCGTTCCATCTCTCTTGCCTTTATCTCCAGCATAGTAGAGAATCGCTGCCAACGGTCTTCGGAAAGCAAGCCAAGCTTTCGGGCAATGGGCATCATGCGCTCATCGGCGTTGTCCTGGCGCAGCAGCAGGCGATATTCTGCCCGCGAAGTAAACATGCGGTAGGGTTCATTGGTGCCGCGGGTAACGAGGTCGTCTATTAACACGCCCATATAGGCATCACTGCGCGATAGCACCAGTGGCGGCTTTCCATCCAGAAACAGGCTGGCATTAATACCGGCGAGCATGCCCTGTGCGGCAGCTTCTTCATAGCCGGAGGTACCGTTTATCTGCCCTGCCAGATACAAGCCGGGCAGCTTCTTCACGGCAAGAGACGAGTCTATCTCTTCCGGGCTTACGTAGTCGTATTCTATAGCATAGGCATAGCGGAGAATAACGGCTTTTTCCAAGCCGGGTATGCTGTGGACTATTTGTTCCTGGATATGTGGTGGCAGGCTGGTGGAAATGCCATTCACGTAGGCTTCAAAGGTGTTGATTCCTTCCGGTTCGATGAATACATGGTGGCTGTCCCGCTGCGGGAACTTAACAATCTTATCTTCTATAGATGGGCAATAGCGCGGACCTATACCGGTTATTATACCTGAATATAGCGCAGATTCGTTTAAGTTTTCTTGAATTATGCGGGATGTTTCGGCGGTTGTATGAGTTAGATAGCAGGATACTTGGTTGCGCAGAACGATATCCCGATAGTAGGAAAAGCCTTGCGGGTCTGGGTCTCCAGCTTGAGCTTCCAAACAGCTAAAATCCAGGCTGCGCAAATCCACGCGGGGCGGGGTACCTGTTTTAAAGCGTAGTACTTGCAAGCCCAAAGCACCTAAGTTCAGCGATAGGTCATCCGCACTTGGCTCTCCGCTGCGTCCTCCGCTATAGCTGATTTTCCCCACATGTATCTTTCCTCTTAAGAAAGTGCCCGTGGCAAGGATTACCGTGGGGGCAAGGTATTGGCGTCCGATTTGGCTGGTTACTCCGCAAACCCTTCCACCTCGGATAATTAGCTCTGTGATACTAGCTTCAATGATGTGTAAGCCATCCTGGTTTTCCAAAGCTTCACGCATAATGTGGTGATACGCCTCGCGGTCATTTTGTGCGCGGGGTGCCCACACTGCGGGACCTTTGCTACGGTTCAGCATACGGAAATGAATACCGGAGAGGTCTGCTGCTCTGCCTATTTCTCCGCCCAAAGCGTCCACTTCCCTTGCCAGATGCCCTTTGGCGGGTCCGCCTATGGAAGGGTTACAGCTCATGCGTCCGATGGCTTCCAGCTTGATGGTAAAGAGGGCAGTTTTCAAGCCTCTGCGGGCAGCAACAAGGGCGGCTTCAATGCCTGCATGCCCTGCTCCTACAACGATAATATCCCAGGCGGAAGTAAATTCCATGCTCTGCTTTATATCAGTTTGGTTTGAATCCAATCCATTAGTGCTTCAAAACCCGTGTTTTTCAAGGCAGAAACGGCGAACATGGGTTCATTCCTAAGCCCCAATTCTTTTGACAATGCCTGAACTGTTTTGGCAATCTTAGTCTTGGGTATTTTATCGGATTTGGTGGCAACCACGCAATGTTCTATATTACGCAAGCGCAGTATTTCCAGTAATTGGATATCTTTTTTATCGGCACTATGGCGGATATCTACCAAAACCACAATACTACGTAGCTGGGTGCGTTGCTCGAAATATTTACCTATCATCTTGCGCCATTTCTCTTGCTCGTTTTGGCTCACTTCGGCAAAGCCATAGCCGGGTAAATCGGTAAGCTGTAAGAAGCCAGATTCTTCGCTATCGTCTATTTTGTAGCGGATAAGAAAGAAGTTCAGCAGCCTTGTTTTTCCGGGAGTCCCGGAGGTTTTCGCCAAGCCGTGGTGGTCTGTAATCAGGTTTATCAATGTGGATTTACCCACGTTGCTGCGTCCGGCAAAGGCAAACTCGGGATAGGCAGAAGCGGGGTAATCTACCGGCTCAATTGCGCTTTTAACGAAGAAGGATTGCACGAATCTAAGCATTTCTATATACCACGCTGCTGCGGTCGGATTCGCAAATCTCCACTTCATAAACAGAAGCGGGTTGATTCAGCAGTTCCTTTTCCATAAGCTCAAAGATATAGCGGGCAAGATGTTCGGAGGTGGGATTCAAACCATCAAGACACGCCACTTCATTCAGATAAGCATGGTCAAAATTGTCCAAAATACCTTTCAGGATAGTTTTTATAATGCCGAAATCCATCGCCATTCCGATGTTATCCAGAGTATCGGTTTTCAGCCCAACTCGTACTTTCCAGTTATGACCGTGCAGGTTGCTGCATGCACCTTCGTAACCGCAAAGGCGATGAGCCGCCGAAAAAGAATCACTAACGCTAAGGTAATACATCTAAGCCTCCTAAAAGTATTTCTTGCGAATAAAAACAAGCACCAGCAGAATGGACATGCAGATAGCAAAACCCATTACAAGGGCAAAAGCAAAACCGCTTTCCTGGAATGGTAAGCGGACGTTCATGCCATAAATACTGGCAATCAAGGTAGGAAGTGCCAGAATAATCGTTATGGAAGTGAGAAACTTCATCACCACATTCAGGTTGTTGGAGATGATAGACGCAAAAGCATCCATCATGCCGCTTAAAATGCTGCTGTATATGTTTGCCATTTCTATGGCTTGCTTGTTTTCGATAATCACGTCGTCTATCATATCCTCAGCTTCGGGATCGTTATGCAGCCAGCGCGAACGCTGTAAACGTTCCAATATAATCTCATTAGATTTCAGCGAAGTATTGAAATAAACCAGCGATTTCTCCATGCGTAGCAAGCGGATAAGCTCCTTGTTCCGCATAGATTGATGCAGTTCGTTTTCTATTTGAGTGGTACGGCGGTTTATCTCCTTAAGGAATTTAAGGTAGTAAATCGCTGTACGCAGGTTTATATTAAGCAGAAAGCTTTGCTGCGTAATGGCAAACGGACGGTGCTTGCCATCCAGATACTGGGTTAAAATTTCGCTGTCGTAAAAAGAAACGGTGATCAATTTATCTTGGGCAACAATTACCCCCAAAGGTGCTGTGGCAAAAGATACACTTGCCGAACGGTGCTTGTAGTATAGGGGTACCCGCAAAATAATCAGCATAGCACCGTCTTCATATTCCAGACGTGAGTTTTCGTCCGCATCCTGAAGGTCGGTGATAAAATCCTCTGGTAAATCATACTTTTCCAGTATTTTCTTCACTTCAGCAGAAGAGGGGCTTTCCAAATGTATCCAAAATGCCTCATCAGGCGTGATTGCCGTTACAAAGCGTTGATCTGCTATTTTGTAAGCTTGGATCATGAGAACCTCCTTTCCTAATACTTCAGCTATCGCCATTTTTCTGAAAGGGGCTATTTGTGGCAAGAAAAATAAGGGCTATTGACAGTAAGCCGAGGGTCTAGAGGTCGAGATGTGGGCTGTAGCGTAGCATTACGATGCTGCTAAACGCTGAAATGACAAGCTAGATTTAAGGTTTCTTTTTAACACAGAGAAAAACAGAGCTGAGTTAATTGAGAATTGATGATGGAGAATGGATAATTAGGCTGCGCTACAACCTATTTTACATCTCTTTAACTCTTTTACTCTTTGTTAATTTTTATTATTCCGATGCGGCTAAACGCTAAATGACAAGTGAGGTTTAAGGTTTCTTTTTTAACACAGAGAAAAGCAGAGAAAAGCAGAGCTGAACTAATTGAGAATTGATGATGGAGAATGGAGAATTAGGCTGCGCTACAACCTATTTTACATCTCTTTAACTCTTTTACTCTTTGTTAATTTTTATTATTCCGATGCGGCTAAACGCTGAAATGGCAAGCTAGATTGAAGGTTTCTTTTTAACACAGAGAAAAACAGAGAAAAGCAGAGCTGAGTTAATTGAGAATTGATGATGGAGAATGGAGAATTAGGCTGCGCTACAACCTATTTTACATCTCTTTTACTCTTTTACTCTTTGTTAATTTTTATTATGCAGAAGCTGTAGTAATTACATCTCGACCTCTCGACTTATTGCCCTTAACTCTTAACTTTAGCAGCTTTCTTTCGCTTTTCCACTTACGCAGCATCGGCATGCTGCGCTACAGCCTACATCTCGCCCCCTCGACCTCAAGACCTCTCGACACACCAGCACTTCAACAAGCCATCACTCTCTACATCTCGCCCCCTCGACCTCAAGACCTCTCGACACACCAGTACCCCAGCACGCTAGCACATATACACATAAACACTCTATACACACATCAAAGAACAAAACAAGCTTCTATAATGTAAGGGGGACAAATCTGAGATTTTGGGACAGATTTGCAATTTATTTTGGCTCAAATTCATTTATGGTGGGTAAGATAAATTGAGCTTCAAAATACAAGACAGTAGTCCCGACGGGACGACAGATGGTCTTATGAATATTTGGCTATATTTGTTGGCTATACAAAGACACCTTTCGCCCCGATGGGGCTTTCTTGCGAATGATATATTCATTAACGCCGGGTTAAAACCCGTCGCTATCATCTACTATCCCTATTGGGATTTACGCTGGTTGCTCTAAACGAGCTATAAAATGTTTCATTGATGCACTCACCCACTCTAATTGAACATGAGCCTTTATTTTTGCTTTTATTAAAATAATTTTAGCGCATATATGCTTAACTGACTTACTTGATAGAGTTTATGGCTTAGAGGCAGAAGGAAACATTTCTGCACCCATGCAGTTTCATAGTTTCTGTTTGATTGTGAATCCAATATCTTCGTGACAGCTCATTTCACCCTTCCACTTCCGCTTCTTATTGCGTGTTGCTACAAGCTATCTGATGAATGTTACCTTTCTACTGCTTACGTTTCTGCCATTAACAAGCAGATTAATGAAGTAAATTCCGCTTGAGCATTGGTTGTTGCCAGCATCCCTGCCATCCCAGTAAGTGAACTGCTCGCCCACCTTGCTGGGATCAAGAGCAATAGTTTTTACTTTTTGCCCTTTGAGGTTGTAGATAGAGATACTTACATCGTTTATACTCTGCGGTCTGTTTTCTCCAGAGGCGGGTATATCTACCTTGAGATTGGTAAAAGCACTAAAGGGATTGGGATATGCAGTCACGCGGATTACTGGGATAGATGGAGCAACAGGATCATCTATTCCAACATAAGGCTCGCTGCCATACTCGTAACATCCCATGTCTATCCTGCGGTTCCAAATGCGGTTATTCCCGGCAAGATCATAGGGAAGTAAGCCAAGCCCGCTCGTATCCGAAGTGCCAGCATTGACGCAAGGAGAACCTGCTGACAAGCGTAAGTAATCAGATTCACCTATTGTCGTGCTGGCAAACATCGGATCTACATCCAGATTGTGCCCGCCATAGCTAAGCGTGTTTAGAAATGAAGCATTTAGTATGGAAGCGGAACCTCCCCGGATGTTGCTGTAATCCATATCCAGATTGCACACGTATTGCTGCGTTGAGGTGCTGTACATCACTATTTCCTTATTCGCATCGGGATTGTAAAAGATATTGTTGTGCATGCTTACATTCCCGATTGTACCTACCGCCGCCGTCGGGCTATAGTTATTGTAAAAGGTGCAGTTAGTTACTTCAAAGTTACTGCTGCTATTACTCCCAAATAACATAGCCCTTGTGTTGTTGGTTCTGATATTGTCAAAGAGGCAATTGCTTAATTTGATATCCGCACCCTGGGTCGTCATGCTGTTCCAGATTGATATCCCAAATGTTTCTTGGTTGTTCTGGACACGAATATTGCTGAACACACTGTTTTCTATAGTAAGCGAACCTGACACAGAAATACCACACACGGGACCACCCCAACTATCATCTCCGGGAGTGTCCGGAGAACTATATGTGGAATGTATGTTCTCAAAGATTGAGTTGCTGATGGAACCGGACTTGGTATCAACAATATAAACTGCTCTCTCGGGAGTAGTAATATTTTTTAACACAAGCGAGTCAATACTGGAGGTTTCCCACTCCGCAATTATAACAGCGCCATGTTTTTCAACAATCATGTCATTGGCTACAAGATCTGATATATGAGTGTCTTTAATCCAGAAACCCAAAAAGAGCCTATTGTTGCTAGCTACTCCTGATATGACCCGTAAGCCCTTTAGGTTAACATTGGTACAACTTTGACTCATAATAATGTTTGTTCGGTAATTAAATTGAGGCATGGTTGTTGATACTATCGTCTGATCAGAGCCGGCTCCGATGATATTTACATGCGATTTTAGGGGAATAGGTAAAATCTGATCATCCTCACCCTCGCTATAGGTACCTGGTAAAACATGAACCGTTTTTACATCAAGGCTATCTCCGGCAATTCTATGGATGGCTTTGGTGATGGATTTCATCGCCATATCAGGGCTAAGTCCCGAATTGCTATCGCTACCGCTGGGGCTTACATAAAGGTCGTGATTCACTTCACTGCGGTAAGCTCTTTGGATATTAACCGTATCGCTGTAGATATAAAAGGCTGATGTATTACTTAGCCTTGCTAAATAAAAGTTTGTCGGAACCGACACGGTAAACATATCCAGATTAATCTCTAAATTCGCACGTATGTCAACTACGAAAATATCTGTAGGATTTGACCCATAATTGGAATAAACTGAGCAGCGATTTGCAGGATCAAAAACGATGCTTGGATAATGACTCGAGGCACCCACCAAAGTAATACCTCCTCCTTGGCTACCAGAATAGTTATTGTATATTTGCAGACCTGAGAAAGTCATTGAACTTTTTATCGAAAATACCCCCCCTCCACTACCAGCTTTGTTATTTGTAATATGACAATTTGTGACGTTAATCTGCTCTACTAGATATAGCAATATACCGCCTCCCATGTGCACTTCGTCGTACACCGTATATCCTGTTCCATTGGTAATGGTAAACCCCCGCAAAGTGGCATTCTGTTCCGAATTGCGAAATGCTACGCAGGAACCGCTCTGATTACCATCTATAATGGTGCTGCTGATGTATGTGCTGTCGTTGGTGCTGGCTTCCAAACTGCAGACCGTGATGGATTTACCAATATAGTCAATGTTTTCTATGTATCTGCCGGGATGCACTAACACCGTATCACCATTGTTTGAGGCTTCAATGGCGGTTTGGATGCTGTTAAAGGCTTGGCTGCCATCCAGGGCAACCGATAAAGTAGCGGCAAATGCTGTTGTTGTTAGAAGCATCAACATCGTGAACATTATCATCCGATTCTTCATTGCATAATCTCCATGTATTTCCCGTGCAGGCGGGAAGTCTTTTGTCTTACCTAGATGCCAGCCTGCGCTGGCATGCCAAAAAAGAAAGTACAGGGAGAGTGCGCTCTCCCTGTACAATTTAGTTCATTTTAAGAGGATCATTTTCTTGCTGATGCTCCGGTCTTTGGTGATCAGCCTACAATAATAAATACCGCTGGAAACGGCACGTCCATATTTATCGGTTCCATTCCACACCACCCGGTGTGTTCCCGCTGCCATACTATCATTAAGCAAGGTGTTTACCTTTTGCCCTTTCAAGTTGTAGATTTCCATAGAGACAAGCCCAGCTTCAGCCAGCTCGTATGCTATGGTAGTGGTGGGGTTAAAGGGATTGGGATAGTTCTGGTTCAATTTAGTAAGCGGAATAATGGGTTCAAATTCCGTTTTATCACTAACCACAAAGCTATAGTACAAATTATCGAAATCATGGTTTTGGCTCAGTGAACCAGGAGTTAATTTACAACGCATCCGGTTTTGAGCTTGGGCTTTGGAATCATACCAGAACACCAGTTCAGAATTTTCGGCACTTATCTGCTCATTAGCATCAAGATACACACATATTTGTGCATCAGCACCTTCCACCACCGTGGCTCCTTTGCAGATTCCATTCACGTATATACCAATCTCGCTTGGTAAATCCAGGGATTGATCTCCCTCAAACTCGATGTACATTGGGAGATACTCCGGCTTTTCGGTGTAATCGAAATTTTGTGCGAGCTTAACTATCTTGGGGTCAACCGGGTGGCTGTTTTTCCAGGAAAAGCTGCAATCCTGGCTTACTTTCACCACCACCATATCTCCATAATTGATGGTGGGGTTGGAAGAAGAGGTGCGCCATAGCCCATTAGACATCTTAGTCATACTCCAATACTGAGTCTGGATGTAGGTAAGATAATCCAACACTGGTGAAAAAGCCTCGAAAGGTGTAGCACTTTCCGGCAGGAAATAGCCCAGCCAGTTTTCGTTGATGGTGGTGCTTCCGCTTAGGTACTTGTAGAGATGCAGAACTGTGGCGGCTCCATGAATATGTCCTGGGGTTGGAATACTGATCTCATCAACCACGGTGTTCTTAAGCTGCACCTTATAACCCACGGGGCTGGTAACGTTCGCGTTACCGTTGATTAAACTTGACTCAATAAATTCCATCCTCAGCGGGTAACTATTCCCCACTTTCCAATCCACCCAATCGAGGATATCTGGATCAACTATCGGTTCAAAGAAATTACAGTTCGTGATGCTTCCGTTGGTGAATCTGTTCAGCACCGGGAAGCTCATCCACTTGATGTTAGTAGTATTATTGTAAGGCATGGTGTATTCTTCATACTGATGATCACTTGCCCGTATTGCTCCGATATCGCTGGGAGTAGCATCGGAATCAAACAGATCTGGATCTGCACAAAACAAGTTAAGACTCACTACAGCCAGCACTACGTACAGAATGAGTTTTTTCATTTTGACACTCCTTGAAACTAGTTTCTATATATAAGTGTCAAAAATGGCAAAACTGAGATGCCAGAATGGAAGTTATTTTACTTCAGCATTGAAATAATCTTCTCATAAGACCAGAGTGATCTGCCTAACTCCTTGGGTATCTGCACGTTAGCAGGTATTGGATGAATTCCAACAAGTTCGTTTCTTTTACAGCTTTCAATGCTGATGTGGTTCCTTTCGTTAAAGCTTATGATGAAAGTAACCGCAATTGATGTTTTCTCAGGTGTCAGATGGAAGATGTGAAATCTGAATCTTCTGTTACCCATCATCGTAATCCCCCAATCAACTATGCTGGTGATTCCCTCCATTACTTTCTGGATTTCGTCTGTCTGAGCCAGTGTGCTTGAGCTTATGCCACGAATTCTGCCGCTTCCTCCTATATTTTGGATGTTTCTGATGAATTTGAGGATCGCATTGTACTGATTGTAGCTCAATATGTCCCTTCCAGCTTCCCAGCCTATCGCAAGTAGCAGCCTTGATCTTAGATTCTTAACTATTTTATCTTTCCTTTTTTGAGCCACTGCGTTGCTAACATTCAGATGAGTAGCATAATCACTAATCTTCTCGAAGGAAACAATAGATTCAAATTCTTTATATTCTTTGGTGGTGAGGATTTCTTTTTTCAGGATGGGATCAAGACCTTCTATTTGTATTGTGCTTTGTGAGCACATTAATTTCCTGACTAATTCAGATTCTCGGCAAAGAGAATCATAGAGTCCTTTCTGCTTCATTATGGATCGATAGTGCTTGCAGAGTAAGTTTTGTGTTAGTTGCTTTAGCCACGTATAAATATCCTTTATGTAGTTCTTTGAGGTTAGCAACAGGTGGATTGCTTCCTGCGAGATATCGTTTGAAAGCTCTGGATCGTGTGTTTTGGACAATGAATAATGAAGGGATACTTTTTGGTAGTAATCAAACACATCTTCAATTGCTTTGGGATATACTGAATGAACATACACATGCGTTAAGCTGACAAGCTTCCCTGATACGGAATCTTTTAACACCCGGATGAGGATGGTATTTGCAATATCGTCTGATATGTTTAAATACTTAAAGCTCTTAAGGCTCTCATCTTGAACATAACTAATTATCTCATCGTATAAAGCTTTGTTAAGGTCTTGCACATCATTTTTTAGCACGGGTTACTCCCTTGATTTCCAAAACTATCAGCGGTTTCAAAATATTAGCAGTTGAGTTGTTTGTCAACCTCAAAATCTGTCGCATCCTTATACATCCGTATTTGTCAGCATACAGGGCAGTTCTTTCATTGTTGTCGATCGGTAACAGAACAATCTCTTTTCCCTTGCTTATCCGAAGGGGTTCAGATGGCGAATTGAACAGGGTTTGCTCGGGTTCCATCCCGATGAGATCCCGATGAGATCCCGATCGGCTCCTGTGCGGATAAGCAAGGAAGCATTCCGATGCTGCTAAACGCTGAAATGACAAGCTAGATTTAAGGTTTCTTTTTAACACAGAGAAAAGCAGAGCTGAGTTAATTGAGAATTGATGATGGAGAATGGAGAATTAGGCTGCGCTACAACCTATTTTACCTCTCTTTTACTCCTTTACTCTTTGTTAATTATTATTATCCCGATGCGGCTAAACGCTGAAATGACAAGCTAGATTTAAGATTTCTTTTAACACAGAGAAAAGCAGAGCTGAGTTAATTGAGAATTGATGATGGAGAATGGAGAATTAGGCTGCGCTACAACCTATTTTACCTCTCTTTTACTCCTTTACTCTTTGTTAATTATTATTATGCCAAAGCTGTAGTAAATACATCTCGCCCTCTCGACTTATATCCCTTAACTATAGCAGCTTTCTTTCACCTTTCCACATACGCAGGAACGGCGTCCTGCGCTACGACCTACCTCTCGACTCCTCGCCCTCTCGCCCTCTCGACTTTCTTTCTCATTTGCAGCAAGAATCCCGCTATAACCGCTAACACGGTTATCAGCAAGCCTGCAAGGCTCAATTTTAAGCTAAGTGCGTAAGATTTGGGAGCCATAACGAATTCCACTTGGTGTTTTCCGGCGGGGATAACGATACCTCGTAGAGTGTGGTCAGTGGGGTAGATAACAGTTTCCTTGCCGTCTATAAGAGCTTTCCAGCCAGCGGGATAATAGACTTCAGAGAGCACAAGAAAGGCGTCTTTATTGGTAAACACATCATACTTCATGTTCATCATGCCACTTTCCACCAGCTTGGCATAGCTGCTGTCCGGCGCACTAACGTTGTTCAAAGGCGTTTCCACAATTGCCACAGAGCGGGGATTGAAGGTAGCTTGGCTCATCTTGCTAAGCCGCTTATCAGATTCGGGGATAACGGCAAGCGAATCCACAAACCAAGCGCGGGGCAAGGCTTTCATATTCTGGTAAATAAACACATCGTTGCCATTGGTGTAAACGGGATGAATATTGGCAAACATCTCCGCATAGGGCAGAGAATCCGGCAGAACAAAGTATTTGGTGGAAAGCATGTCCAGCACCGGCATAGGGGTTTCCTGCATGCTGCCACGTGTTTCATAAAGTCCTTTTAAGTAACGAACCATCTCCCCGTCATGTCCTGCACCGCCTTGGATAAGCTTTAGAATGTCGTCGTAACGTTTCAGCTTAGCAGCGGAATAGCCATCCACGCTTTGATGATAATACGCCCATTCGCCTGCGGGACGGATACGCCCCATATTGAAGGGATAGATGCGGAAGTTGCCCTTATCCTCTAGCATAAACTGGTCGTAATCCTGCATGTCAAAACGAGCTACACGGTTGCTGACAGGCTGCACATCTTTAAGGTGCTTTCCGGTGTAAATCCATAAGTCAACAAAACATAGCAAGGCAATAAGCATCATGAAAACTGGAGCTTTTAGCTTTTTGCTGCTGAAAAGATAGGATAGTCCTGTGCCAATAGTTAAGATTAGCAGGCTGATGATACCGCTTTTAACCAGTAAATCCAAACGTGTGCTTTTTAAGCCTTCTAACTGAGACAGGGCATTGTTGCTGCTGTAATTCTGGAATTCGGCGGGGGTGGTGAAGGGAAGCCCCTTAAAGATGCCTTTGGCAAAGATTACATACAGCATGAAGATAGCTCCGCAAATCCAGAAAGCACGGAATAACACCTTTTGCCACTTAATGTTGCCTTCTTTTTCCAGTAAGCTATCTATACCTAAAGCTGCGAGGATGATGGCGTTTATCTGCACCATAATAAGAATCATGGAGGGCACACGGAACTTGTTAAAGTATGGCAGTGCCTTAAGGAAGAAATCGGATAAAAGAGGCGTGAAACTGCCAAAACTCATCAGCGTAAAGATGAAACTGCTTATCCACAGGAAGATCGCCATGCGGCGATGCTTGCCAAACACAGCCAACACACCCAGCATCAACACTATGATGCCAAAGTAGTTATAGATTTGGGTGAAGGGCATGTAGCCCCAATATGTTTGGTTTATGCCGCCAAAGAAATCGGGGATAATGAAGCTGACTATTTCCAGAGGAGGAAAGCTCCAAGCTTGCCCGTAACTCTTTTCCAAGCCGGCTGCGCCGCCACGCATGGTTTGATGGCTGTATTCCATGGTGGTGAGATACGGATTCATCACTGCCAAGGCTGTTAAAGCAAATGCCAAAATAAGCAGTAAAGTCCAGCCTCCGAAGCGTTTCCATTCTTTGCTGCGGAAGTTTTCGATTAGCGCATACAGCCAGAACATGCCGATAAACAGATACATATAATAGGTGATTTGAGGGTGGTTTTCGCGCAGTTGAGTGATGAGGAAAGTAGCCATTAAACCGAGGTTTAGCAGGTTTGGCTTGTCCTTTAAGCGGAATAAAGCCCATAGAACCCAAGGGATGTACATAATGGCACGGAACTTGGTGTTGTGCCCAATCTCCAGCAAGCCCACCCAATGGCAGGAAAACACGAAAGCAATGGCTGCAAAGAAGGCAATCCAGGGGGAAAGCTTGAGGTGCCTGATGAGCAGAAAAATGCCCAAACCACCGATGAATAACAGAAAGATGCGCCAGGAGATAAGCTTGTCGGTTAGCTTGGTGATTCGTTCTAGGAAGGGGTATTTATTGGGAAAGGAAATCATATATGAAGGCATGCCAGAGAACATATTAGGCGTCCAGAGGGCAATGTCCTGGTGAGTAGCGTTATATTCCGAAATGGCTCTGGAAGCTCCCTTCCATTGGGTGATGTCCGATGCCTGAGGCTCCATATTCTGGAAAGCAACGGGGAAGTAGATTAAGCTTAAAGTAAGAAATAGAATCGCTACCAGCACCCAAGGTAGGTGTTTGCCAAAGGCGGATGGAGTGCTTGGTTTGGGAGTTTCCTTGGGAACGGTTTTCATTTTGAGGTTGACATTTTTAGCCATTATACATTCCTCATCTCTTGATATTTATTTTACAGGCACGGGAAATCACTTGGCGATATTGGTCAAGCAAAATCCCGAATCTAAACAAGGATGAAAGCATGATATTTACTTACACAAAACGTATCTATGGCTTCGAGTGTGATATATATGGACACCTTAACAATGCCAACTACCTGCAACTTCTGGAAGCCGCTCGCAGCGAAGCATCTGTGGAAATGAAGCTGCCTATCTCTACGCTTAAAGAACGGAATATTCAGCTATTTGTTTATCGCTTTGAGATAGACTACCTGAAAGCGGTGGATGTGGATGAAATCGCCACCGTTAAGAGCTATTTCTTCGAGATTAGCCGCATAAAAGGTAAGTGGCAACAAAACGTGTATAACCATAACGGTGAGCTTTGCCTGAAAGCAATACTTACTGCTGTATTTGCCTCCGATGGTAAAGCTGCAAGGCTACCTATGGATGTGTACGAGCAGTATAAGCAGTTCATGGAAACAAGCGATTGATAAGAGCGGAAATGATACCAGCAGGGATGATATCAGCAGGAATGAAAACAGCGGGAATGATAACAGCAGGTATGATATCAGCAGGTATGATATCAGCGGGTATGATAACAGCAGGTATGATATCAGCGGGTACTATAGGCGTCTCGCCTATACGGGTTTAGCAGGCATCCTGCCTGAATCCCATTAGGGATGGTAGATAATAGCGACGGGTTTTAACCCGGCGTTAATGAATATATCATTCCAAAGAAGCCCCATCGGTGCAAAAGGTGTCTTTGTATAGCCAACAAACATCGCCAAATAAACATAAGACCATCTGTCGTCCCTCGGGGACTAAAACGTGGTTTTGCTCTATCTTCGCCGGGTTAAAACCCGTCGCTAATACCTATCGTCCCGCCGGGACTACTGTCTTGTATTTTTGAAGCTCAATTTATCTTACCCACCATAAATGAACTTGAGCCTGTTTAACCATTAAAACAAAGAAAGTGGAACCGAGGTTCCACCTTCTTTTATTATAGGTTTATTTATTATGGAAGGGCGATTACACGGAAGAACTTCTTGCTTACAGCAGTACCGCTCCATGTTAATAGTGAAGTTGTGGTAACAGTGGTGAAACCTGTGTAAGGCTCATCACTGGATTCGATGCGATAACCACCGGTTGCACCAGTGATTTCACCCCAGGTTAGGACAACATCTGTTCCATCCTGAGTAATCACTACTACAGGTGTATCAAGAGTTCCGCCTGCTGCTTCTATATCTGTCAGGAAGCGAGGGCTGAACTGCATGGCATCACCAAATTGACCACCAAGGCAGGTAATGTTCACAGGAGTTGCAGGAATGGTTGTAGTAGCATAATCTGCATCAGGGAAGGTACGCAATGTACCTGCACCAGAAGCATCGGCAGCAACAATGTTTTCTGCGGTAGCCAAGAAGGTTCCTAAAACACTGGGTGTTAAGGTTACATTCATAATCTTCAATAGCTTAGCCTGGTCATCAGTAGTAATGGTGGCAAGGGTACGCACTGCGGGTGTAACCACATTATTGCTTGATGTGGCTGTGCCGGGATTGGCTACAGGAGTGAATTGCAATAGACCATTGTACAGGGCTATTGTACCGGCAATACCAGTAATACCATCATAGAGGGCATAGGTGCTGGTGATGATACCAGATAGGTCGTCAATCACGATTGCGCCTGTGGCGTCCTGAATGTACTTTTGGTTACGGCCGGCTTGTTGGAAGGTTAGCACAGCTTCACCTGTAAGGCGATAAACAGTTGCACCCTGAGCAGAAGCGCGCAGAGCAGCAATATTTGACACGTCAACAGGGAAGGTATAGATGGCGGTCATAATAGATGAAGGTGTATAACCATCTTTGTAAGCAATAGCTTTCAAGGTAGTGGTAGAACTGATATTTAAGGGAGGAGTAAACACAGCAGATGAAACATCAGGTGCATTTCCATCGAGGGTATAACGGATGGTTGCTCCCACTGTTTCAGTAGCGATAGTTACATCAAAAGCAGAGGTTTTGTACCCGGCAGGAGGATCGAAGGTGGGATTCGCTACGTATTCTGTTGCACCACCGGGCGTGAAGGTGTGCATGCCAAGATCGGTGAAGGTGTCTATTGCGAAGGAATTCCAATCATCAAACGAGAAACTAGTGGTAGGGGTTATGATGGTGGGTTTCCTTACCAAAGTAACATCCTTACCCCAATCAGGAGTGACCTGATCAACGATACCAATAACATCAGTTTGTACACTGCTATGGTACAGCGCAATTGCGTCGTTGCCATTGAAGCTCATGAAGCCTTCAGATGAAGCTAAATCTACATAAAGTTCATCTTTTAAGCTATTTGATGCATTGGAATAAACGATTACATAAACATCACCATGGGCTAATGTTCCGACTAACACCTTTTCGTTGCCAAAGGCACCAGCTCCATTTACTTGCTTCATAATGGAGTAATCAGCCAAATCAACAGAAGAACCAGTACCGTTAAATATTTCTATTGCCTTTCTGTTGCCGCTACCTTCCACATATTCAGAGAAGAATAAGTCGGCAGCATAGCTTCCAGCAGGTGCAGTAGCTGTTCCGCTAATGCTAAAGGCGTTGGGAGAAGCATCGGCGGTATTGTGGGTAATCTCTGCATTATATGTGCTGGCAGCAGAGGCGTTCATGCGTACATAAACAGTAGCATTGAAGGTGTAAGGAAGGGTAAGCTCTGTTAACCATCCACTTGAACCTGTTGTACTAAGCTCGAAAGGAGCAGTAGTGGCAACTGTGATATCACCAGTGGCAGTTGTTGTGCCAAGAGTGTAAGATTGGTTGGCAGAAGGTGTACCAGCAGTGGCACTGAAAGGAACAAGGCTTTGCGTTATGTTCCAAGTAACCGCTGGAGGATAACATTCGCCGCTAACGGCTACATCAACCTGAGTTGCAGTTCCGCTGGTGTGAGTTATCACATCACTATAATTATCTTCTGTATCTGCAAGCATTCTAACGTATATTGTATCGTTAAATGCAGGTGCAAGACTAAGGCTTGTGTCCCATCCCTCAGTTTCAGAAACAGAAACTTGGAAACCTGTGGGAGCAGTAACCACAATTTGACCCTGAAGGTTTGTTCCGTAAAGCGTATAGCTACGTATTTCTTCTGAAGGAAGGTCAACTATACAAGCCAAAGGATCAAGTTCAGTTACGCTGGCATAAATAGTCTGCACAGCAGGAGCAACCCAAAGCTGTTCCCAGTCGTTGGTTACACGGATGCCATCAAAGACAGCGGTAACAGCAGCATTGGACTGTCTGATTGCCACAGAACCGACACCAGAAGTGCCAATATCTGCATCCGAAGCCGCGCCTGTTAAGATGGCGGTAGGAACTGTGCTACCAATCACGGGATTAATCCAAGCGGACACTAAGTCATTGGTGGCACCATCAACAAATTCGTACTTCAACACTACCAGATAGGTGGTGTTTAAGGCGTATTCATAAGGGGTAAAGCTAGTGGCGGTGCCTGAAGCTTTGGAAAGACCAAAACGCAGATTTTCTGAAGCGTCTTTACCAACAAATAGTCTTCCCTTAAAATCTGTACCAAGCTCTGCCTCTGTGGCAAAGTGATAAAGATAAGCGTCGGCTGTAGTTGCGCTAGTTACATTAATTAGGAATGAGGAATAGACAACACCTTCGGCTTGAGGAGCAAAGTTTCTGTGCACATCTTCGCCATTGCCAAGCATTTGTCCAGATAGACCTGCATTGGCTAAATAGCTTGTATAAGTAAGGTTTTGATTGGCAACGGTGGGGGATAATGTCCCAGCACCGCTATGAGCAACCCAGCCATTGGAGACTAAGGTTGTCCCTTCGGTATATACAAAGTTCTCTTCCAAGAATGTTGTAGCTGAAACTGGAGCGGTAACCGCGCCGCTTACAGCCTTATCCTGTTGAGTTGCACCCGTGCTGGTATGTGCAATGTCGCCACTGGGTGTAGCAACTTCTGCACCAGTCAAACGCACATAGACAGTTGTTTCAGCAACTGTGCCGCCTGTTTGGGTAAGGGTTAAGGTGCTGTAGTAGTCTATATCGTCGGTGGAGTATTCAAAACCTGTAACAGCAGCAATGCTGATATCCGCAGTTAAGAAAACACCTGCTACGGTATAAGTTTGTGCAGCAGAAGGTGTGCCGACAGTTGCGCTGAATGGTACAAGAGCTGCTTCACTAAGGGTGATAGTAGGTGTGGCAGATGTAACAGTACCGCTTACAGCTTTATCCTGTTGAGTTGCACCAGTGCTGGTGTGAGCTATATCCCCACTGGGAGTTCCAGCAGCAGCACCAGTTAAACGGACATAGATGGTAGTAGTGGCTACTGTTCCGCTGGAGGGGGTTAAAGAAAGAGTGCTGTAATAGTCTGTGTCGTCAGTGGAGTATTCAAAACCAGTAACAGCAGCAATGCCGATATTGGCAGTTAAATATACACCTGCTGCGGTATAAGTTTGAGCAGCAGAAGGTGTGCCGACAGTTGCGCTGAAAGCAGTAAGAGCCGCTGAACTTAGGGTGATAGTAGGTGTGGAAGAGGAAAGAGTTGTTACATCAATCTCATTGGAATTTGCGCTTGTGCCATAAGCATTGTAAGCACGTACTACATAGTAATAGGTAGTGCCCTGAGTGGGGACAGTAACACTGTAGTTGGTTACGTTGCTAACATTGAGATTTTGGTAGCCGCTTACAAAAGAATTTGACGAGCCACCACTAAAAGTATGGGATCCCCAATATGTTAATATGTCTGTTCCATAACTATCCCAATCAGTTGAAAGGTATGTAGCGGATGGTACTGTGGCAGCAGCTTTGCGAACTAAAGTCACGTCTTTTCCCCAGTTACTAGCATCACCTGGTGCGCCAACTATATCAACAAGTGTTGTACCATTAAATATAGCCATAGCATCGTTGCCATTGAATCCCATAGCGGATTCAGCGGTGGATAGGTCATAATTAGTTCCGAATATTGTCTGGGTGTTTAATACGATTCTATATACAGAGCCAGTGGTCAAATTACCAGACAGTGGAGTAGTAGTATAGGTTGGAGTGGTAGCTCCATTATTATATTGCTTAAGTGAATATGTGGAAAGGTCTATTGTAGTTCCGGTGCCGTTGTATATTTCTATACCCTTGTTATACGAACTTCCCTCAATATACTCAGAGATGAATAGATCACTGGCATTTCCACCAGTTGTCTTGGTATAAACATCTAGGTAGTAACCGGTAGCACCTGAAGCTGCACCCCAAGTTGCTTTAAAGCTGGTTGTAGCAACATCTGTAGCTGCTGTGGCGGTAGGTGCATCAGGAGCAGGTGGAGTAGTTACTTCACCGCTACAGGTAACGGTTTTATCACTTGCTCCAGTAGAAGAAGCAGTAAGAACTTCGCTGTTGTAAGTGCCAATAGCCAGCCCGGCTTTCAGACGAACATAAACTGTTTGATCTGTGGCTGCTTCGATAAGTGTATATGTTAGCGGAGTAGTGAATCCTGAACCACTGGTTTTGGATATCTCATAATTGGTAGCCGCTGCTACACTGATACCGGCAGTCATATTAGTGCCGCTTACAGTAAAGCTCTGTTCCGTAGAGGAGCCAGAACCAAAAACATAAGTAAAACCAGTTAAGGTTGCGGGATTAACAGTAATCGTAGGGGTACTTCCACCAGCGTAGGCTGTCCAAGTTATATCATCCACTATTACTTGTTTAGAAGTAGTATTCTTGATCTGGATTGTGATGTTACCTGCGACATTTACACCTGTAACTGTAAACACATGTTCGAGATAGTCATCAAAAACAGTGCTTGTTCCTTTTGAAACACCATTAACAAATAACTCAACCTGTCGATTTCCACCGCCAGTGAAGCCTTTGTATAATTTTACGCTAAAGTCGCCTATGCCACCACTGATAGTGCTGGAAGACACTGCGCTATTATCAGAAGAGCGTCTTAGCATTAAGGCTTTTCCAACAATACCTGATCCATTATCATCGGCATTTTCATCTCTGGATGCAACATAAGACCAAGTAACGCTGTTGTTCCCAACAAAACTACTGGTTGTATAGCCGGTGCCAGCATTGGAGTTTGTGAAGTCTTCGAGACCTTGTCCCCAAGCCATGCCTATCATCAGTAAACTGAGCATAAGCAACAAAATAATCTTTCTCATAATTCCTCCTGAGAAGTTTAGTCATAATTCTATAAATTAAGAGACTTACATCTAAGGATAAGATTATGGGAGGGGCAATTCACGTCAAGCAAAATAATCTTAGTTTTGTAGGCTTGCTGTGGAAACTAATCCTACGCAGCGTTAACTACTTTTCTGGCAATTCTATGCAGGGCTAAGAATATTCTGCATAATAATTGGGGCTTGCCTATCATGATGAATGGGATATACTATAACACTGGAACGCCCTATATCGTAGGGTATTACGCAAAATAACTTACATAATAAAAGAGGTTATCATGAAAAGAATTGAAATATTCGTACTATTTGTTATTGCTGTTTCCATCTGTCAAGCGGCATGGTTTAATCCCGCGTGGACGTATAAGAAGTTGATTACGATTGATGCAACAAAGGTAGAAAACAGCACTTTGACCAACTTCCCTGTCCTGATAGATATTACAGATGCAGATTTGATTTCTAAAGCGCAAGCGGATGGAGATGACATTCTGTTCACCGCTGCAAATGGCTCTACACAGTTAGACCACGAGATTGAGAGCTTTAACGCAGCCACGGGGCATCTTGTTGCCTGGGTTAGAATTCCCAGCCTCAGCTATCAGACAGATACAAGTATTTATCTTTATTACGGAAATGCTGTCGCATCTAATCAACAAAACCCCAATGACGTTTGGGATGCAGATTACAAAGCAATCTGGCATCTTAACAATCCTGGTCCTTCTGCACTGGATTCTTCGGGAAATGGCAACACGGGCACAGACACTAATGGGGTAACTTTCGGAGCAACAGGACAAATAGACACAAGTAATGATTTTGATGGTACTGATGACTACCTGGATTTCGGTGATGTCCTTGATATGGGAACCAACGACAGAACAGCATCCGCTTGGTTTAAAACCTCTTCGACGGTAGGCGCAATCTTTGGCAAAAGCTTACTGGGCAATATTATGGGAAGGTGGACGGTAGTGTATGAGGAAGGCAGTTTATGGGCTGTTTGGCAGGGCAATGATGGCTTTAAAGTATTAGAATTGACGGGCACAAGCTCTTATGCAGATGGTGAATGGCATAATGTTACCATTGTTTACGACCGCAATGGCGATATGACTGCCTACATGGACGGAGCTTTGCACTCTCAAATTGATATCTCCGAATCTCCACTGGCAGATATGGATACCAATCATTTGTTCTATATCGGCAGATACCAGAATTCAGACGGGACAGGCCCTCACTCTTCCTATATCTTTGATGGAAGCATAGATGAGGTACGCATTTCAGATACTATCCGCAGTGCAGATTGGATTGCCACAGAATATAACAACCAAAGCTCACCACAAACTTTTATAAAAGAGATTGGCAATGAAAGTCTTCCTGTGGAACTATCTTCTTTTACCGCAGTAACTACTTCGGATATGTTTGTTAAGCTGCAATGGGTTACACAATCAGAAACCAACGTAAGCGGATATTACGTCTATCGTGGCAGGGATAATGATTTGGCTACTGCTATTGAAATTAGTGAAATGATTATTGCTGCGAATTCCTCTAATGTGCAGTATTACGCCTTTACTGATCACGAATTAAGCGAATCGGCTACCTACTATTATTGGTTGCTGGCACAAGATATGGATGGCAGCTCCGTATATCACGGACCCACTACTGTTTACTATGATAATAACAGCAATCCTGGCGCACCAGGAATACCGATTGTTTCTGGCTTGCAAACGGTATTTCCCAATCCCTTCAATCCATCTTTAACCATTAATTATGGGCTTAGCAAAGCTGCGCGTGTAGATGTTGTAATCTATAATTTGCGGGGACAGATTATTCGCACTTTTAAAGAGGGACAAAAAGCTGCCGGTAACTGGAAATTATCATGGAATGGCAAAGACGATAAAGGTAAGGACTGCTCCAGCGGTATTTACTACATCAGGATGTCTGCCGGTGGGCAAACCTACATGAATAAAGCTGTGCTGATGAAGTAAGCTCAACAGGTTAACGGCTTTTTGCAGTACTTTGGACTTTGCATGAAAGCGATTTGTGTCTGGAGTTCAAAGAGACATTCCTATATTCATATATACCTATAGTTTATTGGCTCTTTGGACTTCAGCAATATCCCCTTGTTATTTGAACTTGACTGAAACCTTGCCTTCGCTACTGGTAATGAAAGTGTGTCCTGAAGTCCAGTGTGTCATTAAGTTATAGGTGGACATATAATTAGCATAGACACAAAGGACTCCAGACACAAATCGCTTTCATGTAAAGTCCAAATATCCTGTGAGTTGTTGGTAAGCATAAAGATAGGAATGGCTCTTTAAACTCCCAAAGCCTATTGCGTTTAACTCACAATTACGCTTTGTGATAGCTGTACTGGCTTGTCTCTGAAATGATTGCAGCGTAATTGTAAGTCAAACCGTTCTTCCTTGCTCCAATTGCCCTATCATTGCCCACCTAATGCCCACCTCAAGGGCAATGAGTGGGCAATGATAGGGCAATTGGAGCAAGGAAGAAGCAAAAACTAAGCGAGAAATCGATTGGGCGGATTCCTGCCACGTAAATATCCCTTGACATATTAAGCATTGCTAATTATATTGTCTTTATGTGAGTTAGACCAAGATACTTTAGCAGTTCTAAACATTTTAAGAAAGGAGATGGCTTATGCTTGGAGAAAGACTTAAGGCTATCCGCAGCGCATTGCGTTTAAAGCAGATAGAGATGGCGAAGGCACTGATGATGAATCCTTCTGCCATATCGCAAATGGAAAGCGGACGTACTAAACCTTCGTTGGAAACCCTCATTGAGATTGCCCATAAATACAGGGTTGATTTACATTGGCTAATCACCGGAGAAGGGCAAATGTTTAGCCATCCTGAAATATCCAAGCAACAAAACAAGGATTGGGATAAGCTACAAAAGATGATGAATGCCAGCTTGGAAGAGATTGTTCAAGCCCGTCGGGGGATGATAGATTCGGAATCGGTAAATTTTAATGTAACGGGAGAAATCGCAGCCGGTGAACCTCTTGAGAGCTTTGGAGATACTGTGGATGTGGTTTCTGTCCGCCGCAGTATGGTTCATGGTATCGTGGCAAACTATATGGCGCTCCGCGTAAATGGACGCAGTATGGAGCCGGATATCAGGCATAATGACGTGGTTCTTATTCGCCAAGATCAGGATTGGCGGCATCTGGAAGGTAAGATTTGTGCCGTGCGTATTGATGGAGCCATCACTTTAAAGAAACTGATGCTGGATGATGCCAAGCAGATGATTGTATTGGTGCCGCTAAACGAGGACTATCAGCCGATAATAGTAAATCCAGATAACCACCGTGATGTGGCGTTAATCGGTTCTCTCTTTTATCTGTTCCGCGTTTTAGCAAAGAGTTAAGGGAGGCGCAAGTATGGTAACCACCTATATCTTGTTAATAACATCCACTTTAATCGCTTTCATCACATTGCTTTATCTGTTGCGCTTAGTACGCCGTCCTCAAAGCTCTGGCGAGGAATCTATAAAAGAATTAAAGGTCTCACTTGAAACCTTCGACCGTTACAATCGCGAAGAAATGAGCCGCCTGCGCACCGAACTGCTAAGTATCAGCATGGATAACCGCAGAGAACTAAGCGATTCTATTCGCATTCAGAACGAGGCTTTAAGCCAACAGAACCAAGCCTTGCGCGAAGAAATGAGCAATGCTAATAATACCCTGAAACAACAATTAAACGCTGATGCTGCCAAAAACAGGGAAGAACAAAAGACATCTTTAAACAACCTATCGGAAAACTTTAGTCGCCGCATGAGTGAGCTAAATACAGCTCAGCAGCTACAAGCCGACACTCTGCGTAAAAGCATCGAAACCCAGATGGAACAAATTCGGCTGAACAACGAAACGAAACTGGAGCAAATGCGCATCACTGTAGATGAAAAGCTGCATGAAACGCTGGAAAAGCGTCTGGGGGATAGTTTCAAGATTGTAAGTGAACGTCTGGAACTGGTGCATAAAAGCATGGGCGAAATGCAGACTCTTGCCATTGGTGTGGGAGACCTCAAAAAAGCACTCACCAACGTGAAAACTCGTGGTATTCTGGGCGAAATTCAGCTAGAAAACCTATTGGAAGATATGCTTACTCCAGATCAGTACGAAAAGAACTTTAAGCCCAATAAACGCCGTGATGAAGTGGTGGAATTTGCCATTCGCCTCCCCGGAAAAGATGATGATTTGGAAAGCGTGTATTTGCCGATTGATGCCAAATTCCCCATTGAAGATTACCATCGTCTGATGGAAGCTTATGAAGCTGGAGATGCTTTAGCAGTGGAAAACGCCCGCAAGAATATGGTATTAAGGATTAAAGGCTGTGCGCGGGACATTCGGGATAAGTACCTAAACCCTCCGCAGACTACGGATTTCGGCATCCTATTTCTGCCTTTTGAAGGGCTGTATGCAGAAGCTTTGCGTAATATAGGTTTGTTCGAGGTGGTGATGAGAGAATATCATGTTATCCTTAGTGGACCTACCACCGCCGCAGCTCTGATAAATAGCCTACAGGTGGGATTTCAGACCCTTGCCATCCAAAAGAAATCCTCTGAAGTATGGAAAATCCTCAGTGCCGTTAAGCATGAATTTGGTAAGTTCGGTGGAGTTTTAGACCTGACCCAAAAGAAACTGCAAGAAGCATCTAACACCATCGAAAAAGCCAGCCATCGAAGCAGGCAGATAGAAAAACGGCTTAGCAAAATGCAGGATATGCCGGCTTTGGAAAGTAAACAGGTCTTGGATTTGGATGATGTCGCTGTTATAGAGGATTCTGAAGAAGACATTTAGATTTGCACAGCCCTAAAAATTGATAGCAACACGGGTTTAACGAGTTAGACGGATTTTCACGGATGATATCAGAAATCTGATACAATTCACTGGCTTATGTTTATCCTCTTTGTCCCTGATCCGTGCTGATCCGTTAAATCCGCCCAATCCATGTAACTAATCCATAAACTACTCCCCCAAAATGCCGCTACAAAAAAGGGGGAATAGCTGTTTGGCTTTTTTTGGTTGACAAAATCAGCCCCCACGAAGTTTATCCTCTAACTGATAAAAACTTACATGCACTACAGCTACAACACAAGCTTATCACGTTAATACAGTATTAAGGATTTGTTGTTTCTGTTTGCTATAAACCAAGGAGAAACCGATGGCAGTCCCAAAAAGAAAGACTTCGAAGACCCGTAGAGATAAACGCAGAACACATGATGCGCTTACTCCCCCGAGCTTTTCGACCTGCAGTAAATGTGGTGAAGCTTCGCGTTCACATCACATCTGCAACAACTGCGGCACCTATAACGGTAAGCAGATAATCGACGCCAAGGAGTAATGTGCGCATTGCCCTCGATGCTTTTGGGAGCGATAATGCACCGTTTCCCGAAATTGAAGGCGCCGTTCTAGCAATCAAGGAAGATTTGTGTGACGAAGTGATCCTGGTTGGGGACGAAAAGATATTGACCAAGGAATTGGAAAAGTTCTTCTTCGATCCAGCCAGGATTACTGTTGTCCATGCTTCACAGCGTATAGAAATGGGCGATAGTGCTTCATCTTCTGTTCGCACGAAGAAGGATTCCTCTATGGTGGTAGCGATAGAACTATACAACCAAAAGCGCGCAGATGCAGTGATTAGTGCCGGTAATACTGGTGCCGCTATGGCAGCATCCCTTATTGGATATGGAAGGATAAAAAACGTCCTTCGTCCCGCCATAGCAGTGCAGTTTCCCACTCAGATAGGTTCTGAAATACTGCTGGATATGGGAGCTAATGTGGATTGCAATGCCGAAAACCTCCTTCAATTTGCTCAGCTTGGCAGCTTGTACTACGAGTTCTTTTTCAACCAGGCACGCCCGAAGGTTTCTTTGCTGAACATTGGAGAAGAAAGTGCTAAGGGCAATGCTATAACCAAGCAAGCATATCAGCTACTAAACACTTGCCCTGATATCAATTTTGTCGGTAATATAGAGGGTAAGGATATTATCCGCGGTGTTACGGATGTAATTGTATGCGATGGTTTTGTGGGCAATGTAGTGTTAAAAACAATTGAAGGTGTAGGCTTTTCGATATTTGAGATTCTTAAAGAGCAGATTAATAAAGATTGGATTGCTAAACTGGGTGCGATACTATCCTATCCAGTTTATACTTATATGAAGAAGAAACTGGATCATACCGAATATGGTGGAGCCTTACTGGTGGGACTTAATGGTCTTACTGTGGTTTCGCACGGACGTAGTAATGCCAAAGCCATGAAGAACGCTATCCGTTTTGCCGACCGTATTGCTAAATCCGGTTTCATAAACCATGCTAAAGAATACTATGAGAGGATTTCATAATGCTTTATCATGCCAAGTTCTCTTCCTTCGGCAGCTATGCCCCCAAAAAAATACTTACTAACTTCGACCTCGAAAAGATTGTTGATACTACAGACGAATGGATTCGCTCACGCACGGGCATGTCTGAACGCCATATTGCCTCAGAAACAGAGGCAGCAAGTGACTTTGCCCATCAAGCAGCAGTAAACGCAATCGAAAGCTCTAACGTAAAATACAAAGATATAGATTTAATTATTGTCGCCACTATCACTGGCGATCATCCCTTCCCCTCCACTGCTTGCCTTGTACAGGCGAAACTGGGCTTAAAGAACGTCCCAGCTTTTGATGTCTCCGCAGGTTGCACTGGTTTTATCTATGCCTTGGATGTAGCTAGACAGTATGTGGAAAACGGTATTGCCAAGCATGTACTGGTTATCGGCGTGGAAGTGCTTACCAAAATAACCAACTGGACAGACCGCAATACCTGCGTGCTTTTTGGAGATGGCTCGGGCGCAACCATCGTCAGCCGTGCAGAAGCAAGCGATATATCCCGCATTATTGATACTAAAATAGATGCCGATGGCAGCCTGGGCGAGCTGCTTATTCAACAAGCAGGTGGTTCTCGAATGCCAGCCTCACATGACAGCGTGGATGCCAATCTGCATACCGTTTACATGGAAGGCAACCGTATTTACAAGAATGCCATCAAATCCATGTATGCCTCATCGGATGAGCTGCTTAAGCGCAACAACCTTAGCGTTGCTGATGTTGATTGGGTTATCCCTCATCAGGCTAACTTGAGGATTATTGAAGGGCTGGCGGATAAGATGCGCGTTCCCATGAGTAAGGTTATCGTAAACATAGAGAAATACGGCAATACTTCCTCTGCTACAATCCCCCTTGCCACCGATGAAGCTATTCGGAACAAGAAAATCCGCAGGGGTGATATTATCCTGCTTACCTCTTTTGGAGCAGGCATCACTTGGGGAAGCGTGTTAGCCAGATATTAAACAAGAGGCGAGGATTAAGATGAAGACTGCTTTTGTTTTTCCCGGACAGGGTGCTCAGTACATTGGAATGGCTTTGGACTTTATTCAAAGCAATCCACAGAATCAAGAGATAATTGCTGCTTTCGATAAAGACCACCAGACAAACCTGTTTCAAGTTATGCAAGAAGGACCAGAAGAAAGCCTTAAACAAACAAGCTACACGCAACCCGCCATCCTCTTTCATAGCATTGCTGCATTAAGACGTTTCCAAGCCCACAGCAATGTGCAACCGGCTTATGTTGCTGGTCACTCACTTGGTGAGTTCAGTGCCTTAGTAGCTGCCGGTATGTTATCTACTGCCGAGGCTATGCATTTGGTGCACAAACGTGGGGAATATATGATCAAAGCCAATGCCGGAGTTCCCTTTGCCATGTCCGCTATAATAGGCTTGGATGCACAAAGTGTAGTAGATATATGCACAGAGGCATCTTCCGCTGGCTTAGTGCAGGCGGTAAACTTTAACACTCCTATCCAAACAGTAATCTCAGGCACAGCCGAAGGGGTGGCAGCAGCAGGTGAACTTGCCAAGAGCAAGGGCGCAAAAAGGGTTCTTCCTTTAGTGGTCGGTGGTCCTTTTCACACTCCTTTGATTGCCCAAGCCAGCTTATGGCTCTATGACGAGATGAAGACCTTGAACTTTAAAGACAGCTCTGTTCCCATCGTTTCTAACTATGACGCCCTGCCTTGTACAGAGGGTGCAATGGAGCGAGAAAAGCTTGCCAAGCAGATTATCTCTCCTGTGCGCTGGGTGCAGTGTGTGGAGTTCATGGTTTCTGAAGGAGTTCAGCGGTTTATAGAGTTTGGACCACAAAAAGTACTGTCTGGGATGATAAAGAACATCAGCAAGGATGTAGAAGTTTTTTCCATTGACAAAATAGAAGATGTAGATGCTGTTGTATCAGCCATAAGATGATGCAGATAAATTTTGAATCACATTCAGGGAGTTTAAATGACAAATAGCTTGGCAAATAAAGTTGTGGTAATAACCGGAGCAGCTAGGGGTATTGGCTTTGCTATTGCAGAAGCTTTTGCTTCCGAAAATGCCAAAGTAATAATTATAGATATTATGCCTGATGCCGTTGACGGTGCCGTGAAAGCTCTAAACAGCAATGGCGGAACAGCTTTCGGCTATACCGGCAATGTTACAGATAGTGCGGGCATTGAAGCCATCTTTGCTGATGTTGCAACCCAGCACGGCGCAATAGACTGTTTGGTAAACAATGCAGGTGTTACACGGGACAACCTTCTTCTTAGAATGAAGGAAGAGGATTGGCAACTGGTGATGGACATCAACCTCAAGGGCAGTTTTATATGCACTCAGAAAGCCTTTAAACACATGATGAAAGCCCGCAAGGGCAGCATTATCAATATCGCCAGCGTTATCGGCATCATGGGTAATGCCGGACAGGCGAACTACGCTGCTTCCAAAGGTGGTTTAATAGCCTTCACCAAATCCTGCGCCAAAGAATTCGCCGGTAGGGGAGTGCGTGTAAATGCAGTAGCCCCTGGCTTTATTGAAACCGAGATGACCGCATCTTTAAGCGCAGAAGTCCGCAGCGAATATGCCAAGGTAATTCCATTACAACAGATGGGAAGTCCTTTGGATGTAGCCAATCTATGCCTATTTCTTGCAGGCGATGCAAGTGCATATATCACCGGGCAAACTGTGGCAGTAGATGGCGGACTGACCATGCATTAATAGAGTTCTAAAGAAATATACCCAAACAACATAAAATACACTCTTCAATAACATAGGAGGAATAATGGATATTGAAGCAAAAGTAAAACAGATAGTGATGGACAAACTGGGCGTAGAAGAAGCTCAAGTGGTTCCTGCCGCTAACTTTATCGAAGACCTTCGTGCCGATTCCTTGGACACTGTTGAACTTGTGATGGCTTTTGAAGATGAATTCGGATTAACTATTCCGGATGAAGATCAAGATAAGCTACGCACAGTTGGACAGGCTATCGATTACCTGAAGGAAAAGCTGGGCTAAGCCCAAATTAGTGTGGATCAATCCTGATAGCTTATAGGTATCAGGATTGAATCCGCCTTTTGTGTTAATCTGAAAGATGCTACAGACTGTTTATCTTAGCAGTATTTTTCAGATCAACATGATTCCTAAGTCTTACATAATTTAATTATACACAGAGGTTTATATGTCAAAAAGAAGAGTCGTTATCACTGGTATGGGTGCTATCACCCCGGTGGGGCAAAATGTTTCCCAAACTTGGCAGAGTTTAATTAATGGCGTTAGTGGAGTGGGGCTTATTACTCACTTTGACACTTCAAATCTACCTACTCGGATTGCCGCAGAGATTAAAAACTACAATCCTGAAGACCACTTCGATCATAAAGAAGTGAAGAAACTGGATGCTTACACGCAGTATGCGCTTATCGCAGCACGTGAAGCGGTTAAAGATGCAGGGCTTGTCCCCGGTGCCTTCGATCCCGATCGCACTGGTGTGATAACTGGTTCGGGTATAGGCGGTATTCTTACTTTTGAAGAAGAAACCATAAAAAGCTACACTCGTGGTCCCAGCCGTATCAGTCCTTTCTTTATCCCCAAAATGATAGGCAACATAGCGGCTGCACACATCAGTATTGAGCATAACTTCAAAGGTGTTAATTTTAATGTAATGAGTGCTTGTGCCAGTGCCAATCATGCGCTGGGAACTGCTATGCGCACCATTCAATACGGCGATGCAGATATTATGATTAGCGGTGGAGCCGAAGCTGGAGTTACCCCTCTTGCCGTAGGCGGGTTTTCATCCATGCGTGCCCTTTCCACCCGTAATGACGAACCCGAAAAAGCCTCCCGTCCCTTTGATGCACTGCGGGATGGTTTTGTGATGAGCGAAGGTGCAGCCATTCTTGTATTGGAAGAGCTGGAACATGCCAAAGCTCGCGGAGCTAAGATATATGCCGAATTGGCAGGTTATGGTGCTACCGGCGACGCTTACCACATCACCGCTCCTACAGAAGATGGTGAAGGCAGCACCCGTGCTATAAACATGGCTCTTACGGATGCTGGACTTAAAGCTACAGACATAGATTATATCAACGCCCATGGCACTTCCACTCCGCTTAATGACAAAGGCGAAACCGCATCTATCAGAACTGCTTTTGGCGATTACGCTTACAAAGTTAAAATCAATTCTACTAAGTCTATGGTCGGGCATATGCTGGGTTCAGCAGCGGGTATTGAAGCCATTGTTTGCGTTAAAACCATCGAATCTGGCATTATCCATCCTACTATAAACTTAACTAATCCAGACCCGAATTGTGATTTGGACTACACCCCCCACACTGCTGTGAAACAGGTTGTAAATGCTACCCTATCCAACTCTCTTGGGTTTGGGGGACATAATTCTACCATCATCATCAAGCGCTATCAGTAAGTAATACGGCTATAGCCCCTGATGGAGAAACAGATGAAAACAATCATCTCCAAGATTGTTGAGTATTTTAATAGTAAGAAGATAACGGAGCAATACCCCAAATGGGAGAAAAGCCTTGTCCAGCTACAAAAGCGCATAGACTATAGTTTCAAGGATACCACGCTGTTACATGCGGCTTTAACTCACAAATCCTATCTGCGGCGTCGCTATGACGATCATAAAGCACCCTCTCCCTTCGAAAGAATGGAGTTTCTGGGGGATTCGATACTTGGCTTTATTGTAAGTAAAGAGCTTTTTGCTCGCCATCCTGATGAGCAAGAAGGCAAACTATCCAAGCTGAAATCCAAGATAGTCTCGGAGACATATCTTACCTTAAAAGCAAATGCCATAGAC
>JAQUJJ010000339.1 GCA_028681035.1 Candidatus Cloacimonadota bacterium | reverse complement strand
TACTTGAGTCCCCCGCCTACATTGACGGTTGCGGAGGTAGTTCTATCGCTGATTTTAAGACCATCAATACCGTGACCATAGGTGATTCCACCGCCGCCCACAGCAAGATATGGCACCAGCGGTCCGTCCGGCATGAAGTTATAGAGTATATCCAAGCGATAGGACAAAGAGTTGATGCTTCTTTCCGAGCGGGTCCCGTCCGTCGCCAGGAAATCACCGACCGCTTCAACGCCCCAGTTCTTTGTCAGGTCGTATCCGAGACGCAGTCCAAACACAGGAGCGGTTTCCAGATGCTGAACACCGCCAAAGGTGTAACCACCGACAAAAGGCGAAATGGAAAACGCACCCTCTCTCTCACCGGCGAAAACGGGAGCTGCCGTAATGCACAAAACAGCGATGGACAACATCAATGTAATAATTTTTTTCATCAAACATCCTCCTTTTTTTTAAAAACATGATAAATAACCACTGCGTTACAACCTACTAAATTGTACAAAATATTGACTAGCTTTAATTCATCTTTTATCAGACAATGTTTCGATATCACCTCCTTTTTATCAGGTTTTGTATCACATCAGTTTCTATCATTAAATTTCAAAAAAGGGCCGGGGGTTGGAGGAGGCGAATACCCCCCAGCCAAAGTATATTCAACGAATTCCTTTATGTGTTCCAGAATCTATATGTCTGCACAGGTTCAGAAAAGAATACCCTGATATCCTGAAAACGCAACCTACAGTAAATAAATTACGTAACTATCACCGAAAAGCATGTTTTGGTATGAAGATCCCACTAGCAGGGGTTCTTCTGAGTTGAGTTCCAACTGCATATTGTAATAGTGATCGAAGTTGCTCACGTATCGGCATTGTTCATATAATTACTCTTTTTTAGCAGCCTTCTTAGCATTAGTAGGCTCCTAGAACCTATCACATCCATCAAAAACAGCTGCGACTGAATTTTCATGGACTATTGTGCTATATCATGTTTCCAAAAGCAGTCAATTATCTATTCAGAATGCTATCTGGTTTTTGCCTCTGTTCTTAGCCAGATATAGTAAGTCGTCTACTCGTTTAAATATTGTATCGAGTGCATCATCGTTATGGTAGGATGTCATCCCGAAACTGGCTGTTACATAGTCAGCTTCACCTGCTCTGTGGCTTGCCAATAGTGTACGCAGCTTTTCGGCAACTATTGCAGCTTCTGAATAGTTGGTTTCAGACAGCAGAATCATGAACTCCTCCCCGCCCCAACGACCTACTGCGTCTAGAGTCCGAATGTTACCCTTCACAACTCCAGCAATGTCTTGCAGTACTTTGTCGCCCACATGATGGCCTAGCTTGTCGTTGATCTGCTTAAAATCATCAATATCGAACATTATGACCGAGAATGTAGTGCCATACCGTTTGCTGCGTACCATTTCGGCCGCTATTTTATCTTCAAGTGTCTTTCTGTTAAAAATCCCTGTGAGACTATCATAGGTAGCTGCTTGCAATAGATCTGCTTCAAGTTTTTTCAAGTCAGTGATGTCACGAATAAAGCTATATAACTTTCCACCATTATCATCACGATAGGTAATAGTCACTGCAACATCGATCACAGTCCCATTCTTGTGTTTATGCCTTGATATAAAAGAGTCAGAGCCAATTTCAATGATCTTACTGACATGAGCAGCTATAATCTCGTGGGTATCTCTGACTTCTATATCAGCAATATTCATGGTCATGAGCTCATTGACGGTATAGCCAACCATTCTACAGTATGCACCGTTAGCATCTATTATTTTGCCATTAACATCAACAATAGTGAACCCGTCTGATGTTGTTTGAATAATGGCCTGATATTCATCGGCTTTATGTTGGATATCATGGACATGATCTGCCAGTCGTTGTGCCATATTGTCAAACGCCTCTCCAAGCTTACCGAGCTCTCCTCCCCAGACCTTATGGGCAATTCTGGTGTTCAAATCACCATCGGCCAAACGCTGTGATGATTGTTCCAACACAAGAACCCTGTCAATTATGCATTTCTTGCTGATCATCCATGACAGCAGTAATGCAGCAGTTAAAAAGATGGTATAGATCATAATATTCTTTGTAAATGAAGCATTTGCCGCTGACATTACAGAGCCAACGGGAATTCCTGCACGTACATACATGTATGGCGTTGGTTCACCCTCAAGACGTAATTTATAATATGTTTGAATACGAACATCTCCAGTCACACTGCTTACCCCGACAGATGTTCCTACTTCTGGACCCTCAAGCATCTGCTTGAATATATCCGGGTTTGACTGCTTACCTCTGTTTTCTCCAGGATTGACTGCTATCGTCAGAACAATACCTTGATGATCAAGTATCGCAAAGTTGGCCCCCTGCTGTAATTTATATGCCTCGAAGCTATGCCCATAGTAATCCAATGAAAAACCGGCACAAATGACAGATGTCACCTTGCCAGTAGCATCTTTCAGTGGATATCCAAGGTTAAAAGTTGGTTTCTCAGAAGTTCTGGCTATGTGGTATTCACCTGATGATAACCGCCCACTAGCTAGTGCATTCTTGAAATATCTTCTATCTGATACTGAAATAGTTTTCTTTAATGGGATAGCAGAAGCCCAGATCGTCCCTGACGGGTCTGCGATGAAAATACTTGAATACTGGGGACTTGATTTTAAAATCTCACTCAGTATGGTCTGCACTTCAGCTTGATTATGGCTTGTAACTTCAGGAAGATGTGACAAGGCAATGAATAATTGACGTGTTGATGAAACAAGGTTCTTTTG
>JAQUJJ010000338.1 GCA_028681035.1 Candidatus Cloacimonadota bacterium | reverse complement strand
GAGAGATCGTGGTCTGCCCACTTCTCATTGAACAGCTTACTCTTGAATGCTCTGCCGTTATCGAGATAGACGAACTTGGGCACTCCTCCATAATTGAGGAAGGCGTTACGGAAGGCCAGTTGGATGTGCTGGCTATCCTCGGTATAGGCGATGCTGGCTCCTACCGGATAGCGGCTCGCCCAGTCCAGAACCATGATCATGGTCATCCGCTGCGGCTTGCCTGTCTTGGGACTGATGATATCGAAGGCGAGAACATGTCCATCTGCTACCCAGACCTGACCAGGTTCAAGCAGATCGTTATCTCGCTTGATCGTTTTAACGATCTCCTCTGCTACTGCCTTACTTCCCAATCTTGCCTGCGTCCAGATCGCTTTATTGTTTGTCTCCCAGTCCATACACCAACGTCTTAAGGTCGGTTCTGAACTTGGCGATTCCAGCGATCCCAGTCTTTCATAGCTTTTCAGGGTGGCGATGGCTGAGCCGATCTTGATCCTCTGAGGCGATAAAAGCAGTTTCAGTAGGAAGTGCTGTTCCAGATAGGTAACCTTGCGGCCTCGAGTCTGGTTCTTGCCCTTGTGGATCAAAGCGAACATATCCCGCTCGCTATCCATGTATTTCTCAACCCATAACCTTAAAGTGCGTTCCTGCCGCTTACCCTTGAGCTTTTTCAGTTCCGGCACCAGCAGCCCGGTATTGTATTGATCGGTGATCAGCTTCCACTCATCTAACTTGGCTTCGGTCTCAGCCAGACGGTTCAGTACCGTTTCGCAGAATTGCGAGTGCAGTTGAGCCTCGATCATACAACTGAGCAGTTCCTTGCTATCTGGTTCAAGATCGAGTTCCGGTTCTGGCTCAGTATCGTCATCCTCTATAATAGGCTCGACTATCACCAGTTCTGGCATTACTTCTATTGGGATAGCTGTCTTTTCCGGTTCTACTTCTATAGGGACTGATACAAGAGCTTCCGGCACCTTAACTATATCAATAGAAGGGGCTGCCTGCTCAGTGGGAAACTTGTTTATTATATCCAACTGGATAGATTCTCCAGTTTTTGAGTCATGAGGTATGATCTTGATCTGGGCTCCGGACCTGACTGCAGCCATGAACGTCTCATAGTTCTTGGCATAGTTCTCCCGGTCGATCTGATCATAGATGTTATCAATCTTGTCCATGCTCTACCTTCTTCTCCTTAGTGTATGCGATAATGAACAGGCAGCTAGGTTGGCAGGCATCGAGTACGATGCTCTCCTTCTCCAGATAGACTGGACTCTCGCCACGCTTGCGGCAGTAGTCCCGATCCAGATCTATCAGCTCTTGTCCTGTTGCGATAAATAACTTGCTGATGCGGTAGTTGCCACTCACCACATTGCGCTTCACTGCGATAAACGATCCGTCTGCGACCATCCTGCGGATAGTCTTAACCGATTTGCCATACAGAGCAGCTACCCTGGCAAGGGGCAGCCAGATTAACTTAATTTCCTTCTCCATCACGTAACCTTCCAATTTCAGAAAACCACTTGGACATTTTCCCGAAAAACCACTTGGACAAATCTCCACTCGATTTGGCAAACCACTTGGACAAATACTGAAACCACTTGGACAAAATCGGGCAGCACTTGGACATTTTTCGGAGCACTTGGACAAAAATCTACAAAGTGCAGTGGCATTGTGGTCGGAAGCTATACGCAGCAAGAGACTAGGGCTGTTTTGTCCAAGTGGTTTGTCATATAGAACCACTTGGACATTCTTGTCGGGGCAGTCTCTGCAACTGACTTTAAACTGCGTTTTGGCACTCATTGTTACCTCCATTACGGTAGTATTTAGGGTGCTAACTTCCTTGCCTGCAAGATTATGTGAAGTCATTTCTGCGAAGCGGCGGATTTTTCCGCCGAGTTTTTTAGTCCTTCCAATCTTGCCGGCGTAAACGCCATTGAGATACACCTTGTTTTTAGAATTTCATTGACACAACTATGGGGAACTATTTAGATGTTCCGTAGCCATTGTGATAGCTAAACGGTTATTGTCAATGCGAAAGTTAACGTATGGAGTTATTATGGCGAGTAAGGATATCGGTGAACGACTGGTAAAGATAATGAAAATAATGAGGTTAAAGAACTTTGAGTTTGCCGAAAAATTTGGCATCTCAACTGTTACTTTGTCTCGTTATAGGACCGGAGTGAGGGTTCCAGAATCCAGTATTTTGATCGCATTGTCGAAGGCAAAAATCAATGTGAATTGGTTGCTGACTGGTGAAGGTCCCATGCAAATTGTGCAGGATTTCGATGGTTGGATGAAGGACAGAATGACCGAGAGAATGAAAGTGGTCGACAGCAAGACAGGCTTAATCGAATCTCCCACAATAGATTACACTCGTACTGTAAACATGACAATTATCGGCGACATTTCCGCCGGGGCCAGAGAGGACGTTGTAGACTGCCGGAGTTTGGGCGAAATCATCGAATTACCCCGCACTCTCATACCTAAGAGCATAGATAAGTACTTGGCATTTAGAGTAAATGGACACAGCATGGAGCCCAATATCATGCACGAGGACGTTGTGATCCTTGAACAGACCTTAGACTGGGAATATGCTAATGGAAAAGTGGGTGCGATCCGAGCTGGCGATGGTGTCACACTTAAGAAAATCATCCTCGATCCAAAGAATAGTCGCGTTGTATTGCAACCATTTAACTTAGACTTTGACGTGCAGATATTGGACGCCGATCAGGGTGATGACGCTTTGCTGATCGGGATTTTGTCACTTCAGTTGCGGCTTTTCTAATTCGCT
>JAQUJJ010000337.1 GCA_028681035.1 Candidatus Cloacimonadota bacterium | reverse complement strand
GAGGATGAGGATATTTACCAGGCTGCGCCAGCCATTACCAATGATGTTTTTAGCTGCCAGTTTTAAGATCATCTTTGGCCTTCTTGCCGTCTATCAGGGTCACTACCCTCTGCATATAATCTATCACCTTCTGATCGTGAGTAGCGAAGATGAAGGTGGTGCCAGTTTCCTGGTTTATCTGCCTCATCGTATCCAGAATATTCAGCGAGTTTTCGGTATCCAGATTTGCCGTAGGTTCATCAGCCAGAACGAGCTGGGGACGCTTCACCATGGCGCGGGCGATGGAGACCCGCTGGCCTTCTCCTCCAGAGAGTTGATTCGGCCGGGATTTGCGTTTGTCGGTGAGGCCTACCCATTTCAAGGCTTGCATCACAGCTTCATGTCGCTGGGCTTTAGGCATTTTCAGCAGCAAGAGCGGTAACTCCACATTTTCATATACGGTGTAAACGGGGAGCAGGTTGTAGCTTTGAAAGATAAAGCCTATTTTCTGGGCTCTGAGTGCTGCAGACTCTTTGGCATTCAGACTATCTACCTTGTGTCCCAGAACTTCAATCTCACCGCCAGTTTGATTGTCTAGGGTGCCGATGATGTTCAGGAGTGTGGTTTTGCCTGAGCCGCTGGGTCCCACGAGGCCCATAAAGGCACCACTCGGGATATCCAGATCGAGCTCGGAAAGAGCCAGGAATCCACCTCCGCCGGTGGGATAGCGCTTGCTGAGATTGCGGATTTTAACTAACGATTCTGTCATATTTACCTCTAAATTGTGTAGCTCATAACTGCGCCCAGGGTTTTTTTGTCTTTCCCGGAATCGCGATGACGTTGGTAGCTTGCCCTGAGCTCTATGGCCAGCTTATCATAGCTGCGTCTTAGCACCAAAGTATGTGTCTGCAGATGGTTATCCCAATTGGCAAAGGCCAGATAGTGGATGGTATCCAGTAAACCAAGTGGGTAATTCATCATTACTGAAGACGATAGCTCCCTACTGCGCAGGGTGGATAGATCATCGGAGCTGTGCTTGATACCAGCCTCAGCTAATAGATACAGGCCATTGCCCAGACCAAAAGTATAATCTGCCCCGAGCACAGATTGCAGACTCCACTTCGTTTCCAGCTCCGGTGCGTAATTTGCTGAGCTTTCCAGCCACAATCCCGCGAAAGTATCATAGCGGATGTCCAGGGCCAAACGGCTCTCTGTAGTCTTTTTGACAGTGCTGGGGGAGGAGATCGGTCTATGATTCAAGGACAGCCCTGTTTCAGTGGACAGGAGCGGGAATTCATAGCGCAGGCCATAGTCCAGTTTATCTTTGGTGGTGGCTATCAGCTCGTTTCCTTTGGGCTTGCCATCAGATAAGATAGCCCAGAGCCAGAGGGTGGAATTATTGGGGAAATAGGCTTTTGCCAGACCCGCCTTTGCCCCCTCGGTCTGCTCCAGCAAGTCCAGAGGGCTCAGTTTGTCGAACCACTGCAGAGGCCGGATCAAGCGCGCACTACCAAAGTTTATTCTTTGCAAGCCTAATCTGAGCTCTGTGTGCGCCGTAGAAGCACGCAACCAGTAGCGATACAGGTCATTTTGCAGATCCTGATCACTATCATCTTGCTGCCACACAGAGGATAACTGGGCACTATGAACTGCCTCGGCATCCAGGTTCATCACCTTGCTTTGCAAAATATTTGCGTTTACGGTCAAAAGCCAATCAAACTGCGCACTTGAGCCTTCGGAGGGCTCGTCCAGAGGCAGCATAGCGTTGATGCTGAACCTGTTTGTGCTATCCAGCTCAAAGCCGTGCAGCAGGCTAAGGGGCAGCAAAAGGATAATCGCAGAACTAATTAGGAGTTTGATCGTATTATTCATCATTACCTTCAGTGCTTCGGTTTACACTTAAAGGACAAGCTGATCATATAGCTGTTCTTTGTCAAAGTAATTCTTGTGCAGGCATAGCCTTATTATTTAAGAAAGTCTGATTATGGCTCGGTTGGTGGCTTGTTATCCGAAATATAGTCCCTGGGAAAACCCCTATCTGCCTATGGCACTTGAGCCAGATTCGTCCCATAGTTCCCGCCCTATCCCCGAACTTGTTTTTAACAGGTGTTCGACTTGTAGATGGCATTTGATATTGCTACAACTCCGCTTCTATCGATTGGCAGGTAGTGTGTTTTTGAATCTAATATCTTGTTTCACTATTACTTAAGTATTCAACCATGGATAAATTAGCATTCTTGGACGTTGCTTTCTGCTTTCGGGAACTTGATCATGCGTTCATCTACCCTTAATCAAGCGTTAACTATTAACGCTTGATTAAGGGTAGATAAAGACATGATCGATGCCTTGGAGAGAGGGAGAATGTATCAAACATATTGGATTTTGCTATCTGATATAACTATCTGATATAATTGATATAAAAGCTTTTTGGTGGCTTTTTGGAGTTCAAGCCGGCTAAATAAACTATGCATTTACAGTTGATTATACAGCCGGTTTGGACTTCAAACAGCAGGACCAGCGATTTGGAATCAAACAGCACTGCAGTTTCCATATGAAGTCCAAAGAGCCCCGAAACCAGTGGATAATTCGAAACCAGCAAAGGCTCTTTGAACTCCATACGGAAGAACTCCATACGGAAGGCTCTTTGACCTGCTGGATTGGATGCGTCTCGCGTCCAGTTGCTGGATTCGCCTGCTGTAGTTGTCAATGGAATTTTAAAGTGCACCACTTTTGGAAGTTTAAACTGCACCACTATTTTCAACCTTTAAAGTTCTCTGACGGTGCTTTGGAGCGTAGCGGAAAAGCGCCGTCAGAAAACTTTTCG
>JAQUJJ010000112.1 GCA_028681035.1 Candidatus Cloacimonadota bacterium | reverse complement strand
ACCGTTCGACTTGCATGCCTAATCCACGCCGCCAGCGTTCGTCCTGAGCCAGGATCAAACTCTCCATCATAATAAAATATGACTGAAGTGACAAGAGCTTCATTCTCACATTCACACTCTATAAACTGAATAAAGAACTAAGGTGACCACCCTCAAATTGCTTTGTTGCGATCACGTTTTGTCATAAAAACGAACCCTGCTATATTTGTCAATACATATTTTGTCAATTGTGGCTTACTGAGTGACACCATCAAATCCTAACTGCTTGCAATGAATAGTACTGAAACGGCTAAAATAAATTGTATTTCCGTGTATATTTTAGTGTATTCGCATGATAGTAATGCAAAGGAACATGCTATATTGCTATTCTCCGGGAGCTTTTCTTGCAGAGTCTGAAGTCGTGGATGCCTATTTTGTAAGCTCACACGCCTCGTGTGAGAACAGTCGGGGGAATTGTTGTTACTTCATACTTAGTAAGTCTGGAGTCGTTAAAGCCAACGATAACATCCAGAAGTAAGCATCTTCACAGGCTTTTAGGACTTCAGCGATGTTTAGCAGTGTTACCGACGGTGTAGTCCATTGGGTTACGAAAGATACCATTAAGAATGAGGTTAATATCAACCAAATCGACTCCACACTTTGTAAGGTCACACGCCTCGTGTGAGAACAGTCGGGGCGACTGTTGTTACAATTCAACACCACACTTACTTTAACGGAGCTAGTTAAAGATAATTATTGACTTCACCAATATGTTTGTAAAGATGGCAAAAAAAAGCTTAGGAGACAGTTTTGGTTAATCGCATTGTGGTAGTTTTATCCATTGCATTGATAGTGATTACTTCGATAGTTGTATTCAAATCTCTTACTGCTCCGGTGTATATTACTGATGGTTCTACAGAGATCAGCTACTTATTGGAGCCTATTCAAATAGATAATCCAGATACATTAATTCCCCTAATCGAAATATCCGGTAGTAAGTTTACGTTAACAGCTAAGGCTGCCTACCATACTGCTGGATTGGTTGTAAGTACCAAGCACTATATTAGAGGTTTTATGAGCAAGTTATCACCCTATGACTATGCACTTATCTGGGGGAAGGCACCGGAGTATCTGCCCTATTTGAAATTTGATCAAATGGTACGCTTTTGCCTGTTTACGACGAAACATCCAGATAAAATCGATCTTGAGTATTTCTCCTCTCATATGTCTAATAATCACCTAATTCCCGCCACTCCCAATTTGCGCAAAGCGATGGGTCTAGCAAAAAAGAAAGACATCGTTGAGATAGATGGATTCCTTGTGTACGTTATCGGACAGGATAAGAAGAATAACTCTAGTAGTTGGAACAGCAGCCTTACACGGGAAGATAAGGGAAACGGCGCGTGTGAGATTATCTATGTTACACGGCTAAAGATAAATGACAGAGTGTATGAGTAAGGTGCTGGTGTGTTGGAGTGCTGGCGTTCTGGAGTGCTAAGTGTTGGCTATCAGTTTAGCCGCTTCCACAAGACACTCATCTTGTTGCCAAGAACCAATAATCTGTAAACCATAGGGCAAGCCAGTTTCATTAAATCCATTTGCTATTGTAATTGAGGGTAAGCCTGCATTAGTCCAAGGTAAACTCATTAACGGCGAGCCTGTAGATTCCAAACCTAAAGGCGCAGTACTAGTTGTAGAGGGTGTTATCCATGCGTTTATATTTTTTTCTTTCATTAGGTTAACAAGTTTGTTTCTAAGCTCCAATTGCTTTATCCGCAATGCTATTAGCTCTCTTGCAGTAACTTGTAAGCCAAGCTGATACAACTCTATAGAATGGGGTGAGTATAATTCTGAATATTGTTCATACAGACCTCTGTGGTTAATGGCAAACTCCGCAGCGATAAGCCTACGGTGATTGGTATTTATTTCTTCTATGTTAGGAAATGGCTCATATTCCACAATCCTTATACCCTTGTTTGATAGGCTTTTAACTGTTTGTACATAGTTCGCTCTTATTTGATCTGTTGCCTGTGCCAGATACTCTCCTCGGACACTTCCAATACGTGGCACAGGAGGCACTACTGAGGCTTGGTAGTCTATTAACAGATATCGTCTAAGGAAGGCTATATCGTCTATACTACGGCAAAAATACCCCACATGGTCTGCAGATTGTGAGAAAGGGAAAACGCCTTCCGTAGAGATTCTTCCCCAGCTTGGCTTAAAACCATAGACCCCGCAATATGAAGCAGGGCGGATAACCGATGCAATTGTCTGTGTTCCAAGCGCAAGATGGCAATATCCGGCTGCTACAGCCGCAGCGGAGCCACTGGATGAACCGCCAGGCGTATGCAATGGATTTACAGGATTACAGGTCTCGCCGGGACTGAAATAGGCAAACTCAGTTGATATTGTTTTGCCAAGCACTAATGCTCCCAGTTCTTTCAGCCTTGTTACAACTACTGATTCTGAGCCTGCAAAAGCTTCCGCCGGTAATTTTGAACCTGCTCTGGTGGGTAAGCCATCTACATTAAACAAGTCTTTCACACCTACTAACAAGCCAAAGAGTGGAGGTCTGCTACCACTATCAGGGTATTTCGTTAACAACTCTTTAGCTTCTTGCAGCAGCCTATTTCTTCGGTTCGTTTCCGGTAAAAGAGCATGAATAACTGGTTCTTTTAAGCTTATATGCTTCAGTGTCGTTTCGATATAATCGTTCAAAGGCAAGTTACCTGTCTGCAATTGCTTACATAGTTTTCCTATACTAAGATTTTTGAATTCACTATCCATTATTTCTCCAATATTTAGCTTTTTCCTTGCAAGCTTTGCCCTATCATTGCCCACTCATTGTCCATGTGGAGGGCAATGAGTGGGCAATGATAGGGCAATGCCTGCAAGGGGGTGGCAAACTTGGGGTGGCAAACTTGGGGTGGCAAACTTGGGGTGGCAAACTTGGGGTGGCAAACTTGGGGTGGCAAACTTGGGGTGGCAAACTTGGGGTGGCAAACTTGGGGTGGCAAACTCCGATTTGCCACAGCATCCAGAGGAAGCTGTGGTGACAGCTCTGCTGTCACTGCCAATTCGGAGATTGGCAGCCCAAAGAGATTGGCAGCCCAAAGAGATTGCAACCCCAAATTGGCAGCCCAATTAAATAACTCCCGCGAAACGTAGTTCATCAAGCTCTGCTTCAGTGTATCCCAGCCATTGCCCGTATATTTCTGTATTGTGTTGGCCTATCTCTGGCACTTTATCTCGGCTGGGGTATTCGGGAATGGAAGTCATTTTAATGGGATTTCCGGCTATTTTAACCGTTCCGGCAAGCTCATCATGAACATCCACAATCATATTGCGCGCAATCACTTGCGGATCATTCATAACGGCTTCGATATCGTTTATGGGAGCGCAGGGAATGCCGGAAGCATCTAATATGTTAAGCCAAAGTGCCGCCTTTTGGGTAAGCAATATCGGCTGTAATATACTATTTAGTGCGTTCACATTCTCGGTGCGGAGGCGGTTGGTAGCAAAGCGACTATCCTCAATCAACTCCGCAATACCAATGGTGTTACAAAAGGTTTTCCACAAATTATCGTTACCCACAGCAATTACAAAATAGCGATCACTTGCTTGATATGCCTGAAAAGGTGCTATGGTAGGGTGTCTGTTGCCTAAAGGTTCGGGCGAATGACCATCGGATTGATATCTTACGAGTGCGTTTTCAAGTATCGCCACCTGAGAATCCAACATAGCCACATCTATCTTCTGCCCTAAGCCTGTGCTTTCCCGCTGGTACAAAGCAGCGTTGATGCCGATGGCGGTAAAGAGAGACGCAGTAATATCCCCTAATGACATGCCTACGCGAGTGGGTGCAGAATCGGGATAACCTGTGATGCTCATGATACCACCTCTGGCTTGGGCAAGAATATCGTAAGCAGGTTTTAGGGAATCGGGACCGCTATGACCAAAACCTGTTGAGGCTGCATAGATGATGCGGGGATTAACTTCCTTCAGGGTTTCGTAGCCTAAGCCAAGCTTTTCCATGGTACCCGGACGGAAGTTCTCCACTATAATGTCGCAGCGTTTTACCAGCTCCAGTAGAATCTGCTTTCCTTGGGGTGCTTTGAGGTTTAGAGAAACACTTTTCTTACCGCGGTTGATGCTGAGGAAATAGAGAGACCTATGGTTAATAAAGGGACCAAAGGCTCTGGAATCGTCACCAGTTCCGGGCATTTCCACCTTTATAACTTCTGCACCCAAATCGCTGAGCGTCATGGTACAAAAGGGACCTGCGAGAACTCTAGTTAAATCCAGTACTTTTATGTTAGCTAATGGTTTAGCCATGCTTTATCCTTTTTACTTAAATATTTGTTAACGTGTGGTGATAGCCTGTAATTGTATCCTAAGCAATGCAATCACTTCCTGTTGCTTCTGAGGTGGAATAAGCCAGTTTGGAAACTCATCTGCATGCAACCAAGGATGCTTTTGGTGATCCGCTTCAGTTTCGTAACGCGGAATAATGTGCCAATGAATATGCTGATCCTGATTGCCCAGGCATGCGTGATTTACCTTCCAGGGATTAAATGCTTTTACGATAGCAGTAGTAGCCATCATAAGCTCTTCGTTCAAGGCAGCCTGAAGTTCGGGAGTAAGCTCGTGCAACTCCCGTACATGCTGCTTATAAAGCAAGACACAATAGCCCGGAAAGTACTGGTGACTTCCCAATACAAGGTAGGAATTGGGAAACTCGTAAACCATAGAGGAATCGGCATAATGAGCTAGCAATTCCAGTCTATCGCAGATGGCACACTGGCTCATGAGGGCTGCTTGTTTTTTGCAAGATTAGCCATGGCTACTTTCTCTGCGGTAATCGGCATGGATTTCATCCTTAAGCCCAGCGCATCTTCCACCGCATTGGCAATCATGGGTGCAGCCGGAAGCATGGTGTGTTCGCCAACTCCTCTGGCACCATAGGGACCATCAGGCTGAGGAACTTCCACAATAATAGGAATAATCTCATCGGGCACGTCCATCGCCGTAGGTATCTTGTAATCTGTAAAGTTAGAATTCATTAGCTTGCCCTTACTGTCGTAGCGCATATCTTCGTATAGCACGGTAGCAAGACCTTGCAGCATTCCACCAGTTATCTGTCCACGTACCAAATTGGGATTAAGTGCCTTTCCAGCGTCAATGGCGAGAGCTACTTTTAAAACCCGCATTTTTCCCGTATCTTTATCAATCTCCAAGGTCAAAGCGGCTGCGCCAACAGTGTAATGCACGTTAGGATGACCACCCTGGCTGGTTTCGGGATCGCCATTGGCAGAGGAAAACTCGGGCATAAACATACCACGGGCATTGATGGGACCGCCCTTAAAAGTGCCGTCTTTGGTCATGATGCCATCCACCACAAAGCTCTTTAGAGGTAGATTGAAAGCAGCGTCTTGGGTGCATTTCACCGCTTCATCTTCCAGATATAGCTCATCTATAGGAAGGTTAAAAACACGCTCCACTAGCTCAAAAATCTGCTCTCGTGCATCTATGGCAGCTTTCTTTACAGCATTTCCGCTGCTCCAAGTAATGTGAGATGCCACGGTTTGCCATTCATAAGGATTGCGGTCTGTATCTGGAGTTTCCACCCTAATCTTGGAGGGAGGAACAGATAATACCTCGGCGACAATCTGAGCCATAACGGTTTGATAGCCCTGCCCAATATCCATGCCGGAGATAATTAGATTGATGCTGGCATCTTCATTGAACTTCAAAAAAGCAGAAGAAGAAGCATTGGGAGGCATGGCTGGAGCTTTCCAGAATAAAGAGAAGCCTTTGCCGATAACTTTATTGGGGTCTTTGGAATGAAGCTTCTTGCCCCAATCGATGGCAGCCGCAGCCTTCTCTATACACTCCAACAAGCCATTGGGATTCATTTTAACGCCGTAGGCAGTGGTATCCCCCGCTTTAATGGCATTTTTACGTCTGAACTCAACTTGGTCAATACCCAATTCTTTTGCCAAACGGGTTACATGGCTTTCCAAACCGAAAAGCATCTCCGAATAGCCAAAGCCACGATAAGCTCCGCCAGGAGGTAAATTGGTATATACGCAAACCGAATCAATGGAGACATTATCAATATTATAGGGACCGATGGCAGATAAACCTACGGCATTTACTACGTTGGCACCATATTCCACATACGCACCTGCGTCCCAATATAACTTGTGATCCAGAGCAGTAATTAGTCCCTCTTTGGTTACGCCCATTTTGAGCTTGGCAACTACTCCTAGACGCTGATAAGTATTGATAAACTCTTGTTCGCGACTGTAGCGAAGTTTAACTGCGTATCCTTTTAGTTTAGTGGCTAATGCAGCAGGGATAATCTCCATGGTTACACCTGCTTTGCCCCCAAAACCGCCACCCACATGAGGTGCTATCACACGAACATCTTTGTGTCCCAAGCCTAAAGCTTCTGCGAATAGATGCCTTTGGATATGCGGAGATTGTGAACTACTCCACACAGTAAGGCGACCCGAATAGTCAAACTTACCTATGGCAACATGCGTCTCAATGGCACAATGGGCATAGCGAGGCACAGTGTATGTATCTTCAAGAATATAATCTGCTTGCTCAAAGCCAGCTTTCAGATCGCCCTTGCGGGTTTTACGCCAGTGGGCAATGTTGGTTCCCGGCTTGGGGAAAAACCAGGGAACGTGAGGATAGCTTTCCAAATCCGGATGCAGCACGGTGCTGCCTTCAGCCAATGCTTCCATTTGGTCTAGCACGGCTGGCAGAGGCTCGTATTCCACCTTTACTAAAGCAGCAGCACGTTTGGCAGCGCCTGGGTTTCTGGCTACCACAGCGGCAACTTGCTCCCCTACAAAGCGTACTTTATCCTGAGCAAAAACATATCGGTCTTTCATGTAAAGCCCAAACTTAAAGGGAAAATCCTTGCCCGTAAATATCTTGTAAACACCCTTTACTTTCAGAGCTTCGCTAATATCTATGCTCTTGATTATGGCATGAGCCTGCGTACTGGAAATCAGCTCTGCATGAAGTAGGTTTGCACCGAAATCAATATCATCACCATAAATGGCAGCTCCGCTGATCTTCTCCAAGCCGTCAATGCGGACTACGTCTTTGCCTATGTATGTGTATTCCTTCATTTCCCCTCCTCTACAGGTAGCGCAGGACGACGTTCCTGCGAGGGTATCTCTTTGGCAGCATCGGAGTGCTGCTCTACACTGGTAAGTGCCATTATGGCATCGAAGATGGGAGTGTAACCGGTGCAACGACAAAGGTTGCCTGCGATAGATTCCTTGATCTGTTCCAGAGTGGGGTGAGGATGTTTTAGCAGTAGCTCCGTAATAGCCAAAATAATCCCTGGAGCGCAGTAGCCACATTGGAAGGCATTGTACTCTATAAATGCTTCTTGTAAAGCACTTAGTTTTTCTGCGGAGATACCTTCAACCGTTACGATGTTGTGGTTTTCCACCTCGATAGCAAGCACCAGGCAACTGCGCACCGCTTTACCATCCAAAAGAACAGTACAAGCTCCACAATCTCCGCGCTCACAGCCACATTTGGGACTTTTCACTCCTAGCTTCTCACGCAGTACGTCAAGCAGTACCTCATTGGCATCCACGGATACACTGCGGAGTTCATTATTTAGAGTAAAGCTTATCTCTTTCATGCAATACCTCCTAACAGCTTAGCTGGTTCTACTTCAAGTCCGTTTAGCCTGTCCTTCAGAGCATAAAGCCCGCGTTTTAGCATAACTCCGCTCATGTGGATGCGATACTCCTTGCTGGAACGAATGTCAGCAATAGGGTTTATCTCTTGTGAGAGCAAGGCAACTGCCTCTGTGATAAGCTGGTCGCTAAGCTCTTTTCCCTTAAGAAGTGCTTCAATCTTACTTGCCCGCGCAGGTTTTGGAGCCAAGGCACAATGGGCTATGCGATACTGTTTGCTCTCATTCATCCAAAAACCCCAGCCTGCCTGAGCAAGGTCTTCCCCACCGTAGCGTCCAAGCTTTAGATAAATGCTTGAAGATTTATCTTTGGGGATAGGCAAGCTTATGCCAACTACCATTTCATTGTCTTTAATAGCAGTTTTACGCCGAGCAAGAAACCAATCTGATACAGGGATATCTCTTACACCAGAAACGCTAGCGCAATGAATAATGGCATCGTAGCAAAGCAAGGCAGGGGCAGAATCCAGACAAGGGACTGCGGTGCAGATATTACCCACTAGGGTAGCTCTGGAACGCACTCCCGTAGAGGCAACGGTACTACTGGCATCATAGAGCATAGGGCAGGAACACTTCACAAAGGCAGAATCAATCAGTTCAGTGAAGGTTACAGCCGCCCCAATATACAAGATACTTTTTTCCAAGCTTAGCTTGTGCAAATCCGCAATATCCTTGATATCAATCAGCAATTCAGGCTTCATCATACCCTCTTTGATGTTTACTATCAGGTCTGTACCACCTGCATAAATGAGGGCTTTATCTTTGTGCTTATCTTTTAGCTGCAAGGCATTCTTCAGCTCTTGCGGTCGCTCGTAATCAAATTCGTGGGCTATAGACATTTATCCACCTCGTTTATTAGGGTTCAAAGGCAATGATGCGGCACATGGAAGATTCCAGCTCTATCCCTCTAAGGGGGAAAAGCCCAATCCAAGCGCGTTTGTTGGAGAGTTTATCAATCTCTCCGCCTAAGTTTTCTGCGTGTACCAGTTTCTTGGGGAAAAGCTTCAGATGCATCACTTGGTAGTATTCGTCCGGAGGATACATCTCATCCCATTCCTTGCCATAAGTTGCAATTAGCTTTTGTTCGGCTTTCATAAAGTCCTTAGGATGCCAGTTACGGATAATGGTATTCATAGGGTGGTCGGCAGAGCCACAATCCACACCAATCCATTTAATCTTCATATCCAATGCCCAAGTATGGAAACTGGGGTCTGGACCTGGGTGTTTCACAAAATAACGCAGCTCGTCTGATTCCGGCTGATCCCAAGCATACTTATGATAGCCGGTGTTGATGATAAGAATATCGCCTTTCTTAATTTCTGCCTTGCTCATAAGCAGCTCGGGGCTATATAAATCGTAATCTCCCACACTGTCAGAAATATCAACTACTACGCCGGGTCCCACCCATTCATTCATAGGTACTTCGCCGATGGTGCGTCCGCTGGCATGAAAGTGTATTTCTCCATCTATGTGCGTGCCAACATGATTACTGGTGGTAATTATCTGTCCGTTGGCACCTTGCCCCATATGTGCACCCGCTATGCGTTTAAAGTACTGAATTCCCAAGGGCATATAGCTGGGCCAGGGCGGAGTGTGAATACTAAGCCGTTGTGTTAAGTCGTACATCTTGAGGTTTTCCATAAAGCTGAAGAATGTGTTGTTGTCCATTATTTATCTCCTTATACTAAACTATTTGCCAAGGCTTCGTAAGCCTTTATAAAAGGTTCTACAGGTGCTTTTACCACACCCGCTCCAACCTGACCGATACCGGGGTTTTTATGAGCCACGCCGGTATCTATAATAGGAACGATATTGTTCTCTATAACTTTCACCACATCAATTCCCAGAGGCGTTCCTCTAAAATCTAATGCGGGTATCTGATACCTCACGCTTTCACCAAAACATATTTCGTACATTAACTCTGTATATGATAATGCATCTGCGGCATTACCGCCAACAAACTGTACTATCGCTGGTGCAGCTGCTATGGCAAAACCACCCAATCCACCTGTTTCAGTTATTGCACTATCACCAATATCCGGGTTTGCATCTGCTTTGCTGTAGCCAGGGAAATATAGCGCATCCGGCACCAAGGCTGCTCCAGTAAACCATTTATCTCCTGTGCCACTAAGCTGAACTCCAAATTCTGTGCCATTGCGTGCCATAACCACGGCTATACTGGAATTGGGGATATCGCGGGCTGCGTCTAACACCGCCTTACAAGCAGGCATTGAGAGGTTTAGAAAGAAGTGGTCGTTACCATTGATAAAATCAAGCACAGCAGCGGTTTCATTTACGTTTCTCATAGTCTTAATAAATGCCGGAGCAAGCTGCCGAATAAGCAGTGAAGTACCAGCTCTATTCCTATTATGCACTTCATCTCCCATATGCAAAGCTTGCGCTATCATGCTCTGCAAATCTATCATACCCAAGTATTTTATCGCTCTTTCCATGACTGGATACAATACATCATCCATCCATCTAAGCCGCTCTATCACTTCCGTGCCAAATGCGCCATAGCGTAAAACTTTCCCTAAGCCTTCATTTTGCGTAGCATAGCTTAAATTGCCATAGGTCTCATTTTTTATGATAAACACAGGCATGGAGGCACTGATGATTCCCGCCATGGGTCCCACTGCGCCATGCTCGTGGCAGGGAGAGTATTCTATTGCGCTAGAGGCAGCCAATAATTCTGCTTCATCAAAGGTAGAGGCTTTGTTTTCATATATTAAAGCACCGATAACTGCTCCTCGCATGGGACCACACATTTTATCCCAAGTAATCGGTGGTCCTGCGTGCAAGATTAAGTTTTCCTTCATCCCGGGGATTACATCAATAGCTATCCCCATACCTATAAGCAGCGGTTTGCCGGCATTGATAATGTTCAGCACTTGTGTGTTAGCTTCTGTTATTTTGTTCTGATAGTGTTGGTTAATCTTATCGCTGGCGTTTTTATCAACTTGCAGCGGGGGACGCCAATCCACATTTAGCACCTCTACACCCTGAGCATTTAAATCGTGTGCAAAGGCTTCCAGCCCTATATTAACGACCCCGAGTTTCCCTTCAGGTAGCTTAATCTTATCCATTGTTTCTCCGATGTGCTTTCAATAGTTCAAAAGTATCTTGCAATGCCTTAAAATGCGAGGTGAATACTCTTGCCCCACAGGCTTGAAGTTTATTAATCTGATCACTTAACCCCTGAGGGTCTTTATCTGTGCCCAATACATGGCATACCACGGCTACATCTTTGGGCAGTGCTTTAAGCACTGGAACCAGCTCGCTGGCAGGGTCTGGATGAGAGCCATACCCCAATACCACATCCAGCAATATTAAAGCTGTGGCAGGGTCATTTGCTTCATCTGCTATCTTTTTAAGGCGCAAGCTATAATCTATCATAGGATGAGGTCTGCCAACCGTAAAATCATCCGCGCCCATATCTATGAAACAATCCCCTTCGCTAACCCACACATTTTTAAGTAAATCCTCGGCATGGCTTGAGATATTACTCTTGGGAGGTACACAAAAAACTCTATGATAATGCTGGATGGCTTCGTAGCAGAGAGTTCCCCCGCTATACAAACCGCGGATAAAGCTTCTATTTTTGCCAATTTCCACTTTATTAAGGCTTATCCCATAATCTTTGGAAACAACGGGATGCTTATCATTTAATGCCAAGCATGCTTTAACAGCCGTCTCTTCAAGTGAAGTACAGTAAGTAAGGTTGGCTAGGGGGGCAATCTCCATATCTTTCAAGAAATTCACCACCGTAGGTTTTGAAGTTGCACCCAGCAGCTCCCATAGCTTTGCCAATACTGTTTCGTGCGGAGTCTTGCCAATCAATACGATAACTTCAGTGTTAGGGTCTTTAATTAAGTATTCCAAACAAGCGCAAAGCATTATTCCGCCTATTTCTTGCTTTCCATCTCTTCCGCCTGTTCCGAAAGCTTGAGATATTCCTCTGCCACGATGGGTAATACCCACACTAACTTCTTGCAAGCCCGTGCCGGAAGCAGATACTATCCCAATCTTACCCGGTAAAACTGCATTAGAAAATGCGAGCGGAACACCATTAATAATAGCAGTTCCACAATCTGCGCCCATCATTAGCAGACCTTTAGTGATAGCCTTTTGTTTTAGTTTCAGTTCCTCTTCCA
>JAQUJJ010000013.1 GCA_028681035.1 Candidatus Cloacimonadota bacterium | reverse complement strand
GCTAACAAAGGTTTCAAGCTCGTCTCGTTCTGCTTTGGCTAGGGTTACCTTGTACTTTATCATAATCACCTCACTTTAGTGAGACAATTATTCCTACCCCATACGTCTTGTCAAGCTTGACATGACATTAGGATAGGACAGCATGATAATAAATGAGAAAACTATCCCAACATATGATTTGGACGTTTTAAGAAAGAAAATGGCTTATGTGAATTGCATAGATATTGCTTTAACTGAACCGCATGAGATATGGTATCATCCAGATGATGAAACCACCTATTACCTACTGAGAATTGAAGGTGATGTTACTTTTGTAGCTACAGTTAAAGATGACATATTTCAGGGTTTTGACGTGATAGAAAAAGACAATGATACAGTCGATGCGCTTAGGTGTGGTGTCCTAAAATTTGCATCAATGACTGGCACTGTATGACTGACCTAACAGATTACTTCTGTTACCGTCCTGCACTTCCAATGAAATGGTGGAAAGTCAGTATGCGCTCCGGAGACTCCTACATGGTTCATCTCTGAATCGTATTCGATCTGATCGTCTTTGATCCAAGGTGCGAGTGCTTTGATGTATTCCCGTGCATCATCCAAGCTGTTGGACTTGGTATCCATTGAATCGATAGAAGGCGAACCGCCATTCGCCCCTACAGGTATCGTTTAAGGGGTATATCTTATCCTGGGCAGCCAGTGCCCGGCAGATGTCACTGGTGCGATCATCGAGGATCACAACAAGCTTGTAGTACTTGGCTTTGACTTTCTTATAGCCCTGCAATCTACCGAACTCTCTGATTCTGAGTGCAGTATGCTCTGCCAATCCTTGCCAGTAATGAGAGGACTTATCTGCAATGTCGCCAAACTGCTCTTTGAGTGTATCTGCAAGCATTTCTTTCGTATAGCCCTGCTCGATGGCTTTGGATAGGGTATCTGCGAAGTTCTGCCGGATATCGGCATCAAAATGGTTCCCGATCCAGAACAACTGCTGTTTCTGGATGATAGATGCTGATCTTCAATGCCCCAATCTTCATTCCAGCGGGGGGTATGCCACAGTTGTTTTAGAGAAAACGTAATAGCAAGTCCCAGCGGGACGGTATTTTAGATAGCACTCAGCAAGCACATTCACCGAGTCCCATCGGGACGACATATCATCATGAAAACATATAGTTAGCGAGGGATATATGCCGTCCCTACAGAACTCAATATTTTTAGATAGGAGTCGATTATCTATCTAAAATACCGTCCCGATGGGACTCAGGCTGTTGACAAAGTCCCGCAGGGACGAAAGATATTAGCCTGGGGTGTAGCGAAGCGAAACCCCAGGGCAGCATTAAGAGAGATATAAAGCCCTTTTTGGGCGACATATATAACATTATAGCAATCTGTTGCCAGTTATTGTGTCACCCCCATGGGGTTTGTTTGATACTCCTATTCATACCTGAGGTTCACACCTCAGGCTAAGGTATTCCACCTCTATCGAGGTTTGTCAACAGCCTGCGTCCCGATGGGACTAAAAAAAGGTATTATTCAGGACTCGGTAATACTCAAGCATGAGCTGATCGTAGTAAGTGATAACTGGATACCAGCCTTCGCTGGTATGAAGAACCTCCGGACTTTGACTCTATTCCTGCCGATATCGTATTCGGAGAAACGTTCCAGACAACCTGCCAGTGCATCACAGCCATCGATATAGCCATCAGGATAGGTAAGGAACTGTGATATCAGGGTGGGTGTATCCTGTCCCTCCGGGAAGAGCACCTTGGCGGTCTCGATGATGGTCTCGGTTCTCTCGATGCGGAGGTTCTTGTTTTCCTTGTTATCGATGCGCTTAATTCTATGGCTGATTGGTGGGATATGGTTATCGGTTGCCCACCTGTCGAAGTCTGCCAGGATACGAGCCTGACCATAGGTGGTTTCACAAGCTGCCCGTGCTTTGACCCTGTAGATTCTATCAAGCTCTTGGTAAGCATCATAGTAGTATCTGAAGAACTTAGTGTTCTCAGTCTGACGTACCCAGACATGGATCACATAGAAGCGGTTACCATAGCCAATGGAGATAACAGCCTTGAATGGACAGCATTATATCCATGTGGTTCTGAGCAGATAAACAATAAATCCAGATGGTAAGAACAAAGATAGCTATCACCTTTGTAGCTTTCATGTTTCCCTCCCCAAAGCCTTAAGATTATTAAAAGCCAATTCTGCTCCATGTCCCATAACCAGGATGAAAAGCAGAACCAATAAACGCTTCGTTTTCACAACATTCTCCTTTGAAATCACACACGGGCAGAAGCTTGCATATTTCTTACATGACTTTGCTTTTGTTTAGTAACTATATGATGTTGCTCGCTATGTTTTATCATGGCATTCTACTTCTAAATTTCTCTGCTATTCTCTGTTTTTCTCTGCTGTTCTCTGTGTTAAAAAAAGAACTTTTCTTTAACAGTTACTTTCAGCAGGATCGGAATCCTGCTCTACAATGAAACTTGCATCTTGGCTTGGCTTCATGCCATTATGCGCAGCTAAACCATTCCCTTTAAACTCACAAGTGTAGTTGAAATCTTATGGAATATTAAGTCCAGTTATAAATATTAGATATTTTGCTACTTGATATTTTGTACCTTTAGAGCATGAATTCTTAGCCTTGGAAAAATAAATCGCAATTCTGTCCAAAAAATCTCAGATTTGTCACCCTTACATCATAGAAGCTTGTTTTTGTTCTTTGATATGTATATAGAGTGTTTAGGTGTTGGCGTGCTGAAGTGGAAGATTGTAAGAGGAAAACTATGTTGCTTTTGGATAAAACATCAGTAGCTTATTTAATATCAAGCTTGACATAATTTCGAGATTATAGCACAGGTAATGCAAGCTTAAGTTGATAGTCAGCTTGAATATAAGAAAAATAAACTTCTATAGAGGAGGAATACATGAAAGTAATCCATTTCGACCAAGTTCCACTCGAACCCGTATATGCCGAAGGTGCCGAAGGCGCACAAATCCGTTGGTTAATTGCTCAGAAAGATGGTGCTCCAAACTTTGCCATGCGCATGTTTGAAGTTGCCCCCGGTGGTCATACACCCTATCATCAACATGATTGGGAGCACGAGTTGTATTGCCTTGCAGGCACCGGCGATTTAGTAACAGAAGAGGGGAAAACACCTTTTAAGGCGAACGATGCGATGTATGTTGATCCCGGAATTATGCATTCTTTTAACAATACCGGGCAGGATACTTTAAAGTTTCTTTGCATGATACCTCATGAAGCGCCGGTGCAGAAGAAAACACTTAATCCCTTCGCAGATGAAGAAGCCAATAACTGTTAAAGATAGGTGAATAGATGAACGATAAGCAGAAAAAGTACCTCTTTGACCTGCTGGAAGTCCCCAGTCCCTCTGGCTTTGAAGCACCAGCTCAGGCAATCACCAGAGCCTTTTTAAAAGGCAGTTGTGATGAGATTACAGGCGACGTTAATGGCAACCTGATAGCTTACAAGAAAGGCAGCGGAAAGTATAAGATAATGATAGTTGGTCATGCGGATGAGATAGGCTTCATGATAAACTACATCGATGATTCCGGCTATATCTATGTAAAAACCCTGGGTGGATTCGATGTAAACCTGCTTCCCGGCTTTCGCTTGGATATTCACCATGAAGGCAAGATTGTTCGCGGAATCATCGGCAGAAAGCCCATCCACATGATGCGTGGTAGCGATGACACTCCTAAGCTTAAAATAGAAGACCTGTGGATTGATATCGGCGCTAAAGATAAAGAAGATGCCCTGAAAAGAGTAAGCATTGGCGATATTATAACCTATAGCTCCCAAATTGAGCAACTCACAGATGATTTGATAGTAAGCAAAGCCACCGATAACAAAGTGGGTGTGTATATTGCTGCTGCGGTTATGCACGAGCTTGCCAAAAAGAAGATCAAGGCAAACTATTATGCCGTAGCTTCTGTAGGCGAAGAAACCACGATGAAAGGCGCAAGAACCAGCGCTTTCCGTATCGAGCCGGATATTGCCATTGTTGTGGATGTAACCTTCACTTCTGATATTCCTGGCGCAGATAAACGGATATATGGAGAAGTAGGCTTGGGCAAGGGTCCCACGCTTAGCCTTGGTGCAGCCTTGCATCCCGCTGTTAATAATCGGCTATTGGAGCTTGCCAAGAAACACAAGATTCCGGTGCAGATTGAGATTGCTCCCGCAGGGACGGGAACAGATGCAGATGCTATTCATGCTTCCAGAACGGGTACTGCCACTGCTGTTATCGGCATCCCAAATCGCTATATGCACTCTCCTAATGAAGTTATATCTTTGGGTGATTTAGATAAAGCTGTCGCACTGTTAGTAGAATTCGTGAAGAGTGTTGATGATAAAATGGTATTAGTTAGATAAAACGCCGTTTGACTTACAATTACCTAAAGAAAGCCGTTAGACTTACAATTACGCTGCGATAAGCTCAGTTTGATGCAAGCGTAGCTATCGTTCAGCGTAATTGTGAGTTAAACGATGCCAAAGAGCAGCATGAGTCCTGTAGGGACGATATTTCAGATAGAACAACGATGCCCAAAACACCCTGAGTCCTGTAGGGACGATATTTTAGATGGAATTGTGTTTCATTAGTTTATTAGGGATATGCCGTCCCGATGGGACTCTCTTCACATTTATCACGCGTTTGCTATCTGAAATACCGTCCCGATGGGACTCTTAGCGAGAAGGCATAAATCACATGCCAAAGCGTAAAATCAGCTTAACCTCACAACGCAGGTTGCAACCGCCACTTGAAGACCCTAGTGTATATTAGTAAGCAAATATGGTGCAGATACAGAAGGCACTTTGAACTCCAAGATACGCAGTTTTTCTTTTAACTCATAAATCGGCGAAATGGCAGCTTGTAGTGTTCTATTCCTAAGATATCGCCGCCGATTTTTAAGTCAAAAGCGCCGCTTGTATGAGTCAAAATACAGCGGTTGTTCTCTATCGTTAAAATAACTATTGACTCTAAGCCCCCTTCTGCATACTTGTCACAAAATAGATGAATAATGTTAAAAATAAGGAGTTTACAATGGCGAAGAATTATCGCGGAAAAGGAATAGTTAACCTACCAAGCCACGGTCGTGGAGAATGTCCCGTATGCCATCGCACCGGTATCAAAGTATTGCACGAGATCAAATTAACGGACAAAACCATTAAAGTTTGTAAAATCTGTAAAGGCACTTCACCGGAAAAGTTAAGCGCATAAACATCTTCTGCGCTTTCGTAAATAGCACAATTTAAGCTTATAGACGAAAGCGCAATTTTATTAAGATGAAAGCTCTCAAGGAACTCGGGCAGCATTTTCTAAACAGCACCGCAATTGCAGAAGATATTGCTGCGCTGGGGCTGCTGGAAGATGGCGACAATGTGTGGGAGATTGGGGCTGGCAAAGGCATACTTACCGATGCATTGTTAAAATACCCCATAAAACTGCGCTCATTTGAGCTGGATAGAAGGCTATTCACAGAGCTTGAAGAACGCTATACTGATAAGGTTCTCTTCGAATTCGGAGACGTGTTGCTGGCAGATTGGGATAAGCTAATAGCTACTGATGGTTCCCAAATCAAACTAATTGCCAATATCCCATACCAGATAACCACCCCACTACTCGCACGTCTGGAAGAACATCAAAGCTCTTTTAGCCGTATTGTTATGATGGTTCAGAAAGAAGTGGCAGAGAGGCTTAGCGCACGCTCTGGCACAAAAAGCTATGCCCCATTAAGCATCAGGCTGCGCTTGTTGTTCGACATTTCTATTGCTATGTACGTGGATCGCAATTGGTTCGAGCCTTCTCCCAATGTAGATTCTGCTGTAATTGTGATGCTCCCTAGGAAGGTTAAACCCGTCATCAAGAATCCGGCGCTGTTTCACCGCTTGCTGATAGCTTCCTTTGCCCACCGGCGTAAAACCCTGGCGAATAACTTAGTTCCCATGATAGGCAAGGATAAGATGCTATTGCTGCAAGAAGCATCACAAATAGATTTTAAGCGTAGGAGTGAAAGCCTTGATGAAGCGGATTTCATTCGCCTCAGCGATATTCTGGCTACTCTGTAGTTCATATCTGCTTGCCCAAACACAGGGGCTGGACTACTATCTTTATTCAAGCAAATACGTTCAAAGCATAGAGAATAATCTCCAATACCGCTACTTCCCTTTTGTCCGCACAAGCCTTGATATCAGCGGACAAAGCAGCCTTGAAAACAGGCTAAACTTCAATCAGGAAAGCAAGAACTCTCTGTTTAAGCTGGGGTTTAACATCAATCAAAATACACTCAAGCACCGCTTTGATACAGATTATCAATCTATATATGACAAAAGCGATTTAGAGCCTTCACCCTATGTAAATAAAACTGCATCTCTGGGTTATCAATTGGGATTAGAACCGCTTGACAGTCTTTCTCTTAACGTGTTTGGGAAAGCTCTGATGCGCAAGGAACAGGATAGGAATAATGCTGAAAGCCAGCTAAGCAGTGATGGCTATTGGCTTGGTTCAACCGGACACTATGCAGCAGAATTTGGCATATTTCAAGGCGGCTTAGCAATCGGTGCAGAACGAAAAAAACTGGCTTGGGAAGCATTTGATTCGGCTCATTCTAGCGCATACATTAACCTCTATAGCTCTAACCTAATTCTGGATGCCAATGCCAATGTTATTCAACGTAACGATGATATCTTTAACCTAAAGGCACCGGATTCCTTGTTAGGAAACAGTTACTATAACTGGATTGACAAGCAACAGCGGAAAAAATCTGCTATAGTTGGCTCGGTTCAATATATTCCTGATGAACGGTTTCTAATTAGCTTAATACAAACGCTGAATCATGAAAACGTGGATTATACTCAAAATGAACAGCGTAACAATAAGGAAACTTACAATTTAAGCTCTCTAGGGCTGATATTCGAGCCGTATCCCAAGGTAACACTGATTAGTAACTTCGATGAAAGTAGCAGTAAAAGGGAATACAATAATGCTGTTAACAACAGAATTGTGGAAATGAGAAGGTGGGAAAACAGGTTAACGTGGCAATACGCATATTCCGACTCTCTAATCGTTTCAGCTAATCTGGATTTGCAAGTATCCAGTTATCCCAACGACAACCATAATTACGACAATGATTTGTTGACCCAAAGCTTTCGCTTGGGATGGAAGCATTATTGGCATCAACGAATAAGGATTGGAGTGTGGCTAGGTTATGCCCTGCGTGACGACATATACATAAATTCTATCCTCTCGGCAAACAACAAACAAGTAACAAGTTATAGTTTCCAACCCGATTGCCAGGTTATTCTAGGAGATCGCATTGCTTTTGTGCAATCTTATCAACTAAAAGCGGATTACAACGATTACACCTACGTGGGTAAGGCAAATACCTTTTACCGTCAGGTAGCGTATAGATATAACCTCATATTCGATACTTTTCCCTTCATTGCCCGCAGTCAGGATCCCATCTGGCTGAACCTCCCCTTTAGGAGCAGCCCAGATAATGCGCTGCTAATTGATATGAGCTATGCTTATGAAGAAAATCAATATGCAGATGAAGTTGCAGACCATTATGACCTTCATGCAAAAAACCGTCGCCATACAGCAGCACTTAGCATAAGACACGATGTCAGGTCTTTGTTTTGGACGCTAACTCCCAGATATTCATGGGGAACCTGGCAAGAGTACAATGCTTTACTTGGTTTCGCATGGCAGTTTAACAACAATTCAATAGTGGAGCTATCGATTTCACCTTATGGCAATGCAATGGATAATTTGGACTGGCGCAGTACCTTAAACCTTAACCTACGTTTTTAATTGACAGTTTAGCCCAATCTAAAAAACTGAGTTCGCCAGGTCCAGCGCAATGGCTGCTTGTGAACCATGTCAGATCAGGAATGAAGCAGCATTAAGCAACCACAGTCATGTGTCGCTGCCAACCTGGCATTAATTTATATTAGCAGTTATGGCTCAGAATATGCACTGAAACACTAAGATAAAGCCATCATACATTTGAACATAGGATAGATAATGAAACATTTACTAATAAGCCTTTGCCTAGTCCTCACTGCATTCGTATTGAGTGCTTACCCTGTGCATATTCAAAGCTGGAATCTAAAAGCTGATGTGCAAACTTTGAACTTAATGAATATAAGCGTGGATTCTGTTAACAAACGCACCGGCGCGATAGTTGCCTATGTTAGGGATTATGCAGAGCATGAAAGCATTAATGCCAGAGGGATGAACGCTACTGAAATACCAGATTTGGCGAAAGAATATGCTTTATCACTTTGGGAAGAAACAAAGGATACTAAAGACCCCATGCGTGCTTATCATACTTTAGCCGAATACTACACTTTTATGCAAGATATTGCAGACATGTTTCCTGCTATTTGCCAATTGGTGCAGATTGGCACGAGTGTGCAGAACCGTCCCCTATACTTTATGAAGATATCAGATAATGTGCTTGTGGAAGAGAATGAACCTGAACTAAAGTATGTAAGCAGTATGCACGGTGATGAAGTAGTAGGTTATGATATGATGATTAGGCTGATTGAACTTCTTGCTGCCGATTATGGAACAGACCCGCGGATAACGAATATTGTGAATAACACAGAGATATGGATATGCCCCATGATGAACCCTGATGGATATGCAGCGATGCAACGCAACAATGCAAACAATGTTGACTTGAACAGGAATTATCCCATGCCTTCTGGTAACCAACATCCAGATAACCAATCTTGGCAACAGGAGAATGTTGCCATGATGAATTTCTCTTTGGCTCACAGTTTCAACCTTTCGATGAACTTCCATGGCGGAGCACTGGTAATAAACTATCCTTGGGATTATACCCATACACTCGCTCCTGATGATGCTCTGCTACAAGAAATGTCCCTCACGTATTCTAGAGAAAACTCTAACTTGTATAATAGCACTGATTTCTACCATGGTATCACCAACGGTGCTGATTGGTATGTGATTACCGGTAGTATGCAGGATTGGATTTATGGGCTTACAGATGGCATAGATATTACTGCGGAGATTGGTACTAATAAATGGCCAAATTCTTCACAATTACCTACTTACTGGAACTTAAACAGAGAGTCATTGCTCAAATACATCGAGTTTGCCCAGAACGGGGTTAAGGGCATGATTACCTCAAATTCAGGAAGTCCCTTATCTGCCACTATCACTGTTAGCGGGAACAGTAAGGCAATACACACCGATCCGGATGTGGGGGATTATCATAGGTTATTGCTCCCCGGCACTTATCAGATAACCGCTTCAGTGGATGGATTTGAGCCTCAGACAGCAAGTGTTACTGTGCCATCAACTGGCTATGTTAGCCAAAACTTTTCTTTTGCTACTGTAGCTTCGGAAGATGACTATGCTCCCGTAACGAATACCACCAGATTACTAAATAACTATCCCAATCCTTTCAATCCAGAAACAATGTTGCGTTTCCATGTGGCAAAAGATAACACTCCCATAAAGCTTAGCATTTACAACCTAAAAGGGGAATTGCTGCGAATAGCAGTTAATGCCAATATGAGTTCAGGTGAACACAGTGTTATTTTTAATGGTCTTGATGAGAGAGGCAGAAACCTTAGTTCCGGTGTTTATCTTTGTCGCTTACAAAGCCCCGGTGCAACCCAAACCAATAAAATCATCCTTAGCAAATAGGGGAGATGGGGTATGAACCGCGTTCTATTTTTCTTATCACTCCTGCTGATATTCAGCCAAATGCTGGGATGCAGTAAAAGCCCTCAGCCAGAACCTTCCACTGAAAAGCCTAAGTACCAGTTCCGTCATGATGGAGTTTTGGATATCATTGCTAAAGATGGTAGTATTAAAACGAACTACCAGATTGAGATAGTGGTGGAGCAGGAAGAAGTGATGCGAGGTTTGAAAAACCGTGAATCAATGGCAGAAAATCAAGCGATGCTCTTCGTGTTCCCTAAGGTTGAGTACTATGATTTTTGGATGCAAGACACATACTTGCCTCTGGATATGCTTTTTATTTCTGCCGATGAAACCGTTTTTCAAATAATAGAGAATGCCAAACCGTTTAGCGAAGACCGCATTAAAGCAGAACAGCCCAATAGTTATGTGCTTGAGATAATTGCTGGTTCTGCAAAGAAATATAATATTCAAGTCGGAGATAAGATAAAGTGGAAAAGAAATCCCTAATCCTGTTACTAATAGCTTTTGTATTGTTGTTTGGCTGCAAGGCAAAACCCCAGGCAGAGCAAGAAATGGATGTAGAGCCATACCCTGAAAGCTCGTACACTGATAATGCAGGCGAAGCTCCTGCTGATACCACTAAGGTAAGTAAAAGTACTATGGCTGAGATTAGTTCTTATCTCTACACTTGGAGTAAAAGCGATGATTTGCCACCTATGGTGATTGTAATAGACGATTTTGGTCAGAATGCTGGAGAGCTGCTACAAGATTTTGCTGACTTGCCCTCAGAGATAGCTTTTGCCATATTACCAGATTTGCCCCAAACGGAAGTAACAGCCAAGTTGGCAAAAAAGAGTGGACACGAAGTGCTGATTCATATTCCGATGCAAGCAGAAGGCAATGCCAATCCCGGTAAGCGCTACATAAAAACAGCTATGAATGCCAGTGATATTAGCGAGCTTATTGCCGATTTCCACAGGCAAATACCCAATGCGATAGCCGCAAACAATCATATGGGTTCTGCTGTTACGGCGGATAATGCAAGCATGTATGCAGTTATGGATAAGCTTAATGGCGAAGGACTTTTCTTTTTAGATAGTGCTACCACTGCTAAAAGTGCCGTGCCTGCTGTGGCAAGCAAACTGGGACTGAAAACCCTTAAGAGAGATGTATTCCTGGATGTACCTGACATCACTGATGCCACGATAATCAGTAAGATTCAAAGCTTATCCAAATACAAAGGCAGAAACGAACCTATAATAGTGATAACTCATTGCCACAATCGTGCTAAACTGGTAGGTTTGCAGAAGTTTATCACACAAGTAACAGATATGGGTATTAAGTTGATTCCACTTTCCAAAGCATATCGCTCTGCCCCTCCTGCATAGTAACCGTTCATAGCATCCTCTTAAGTCCGATGTTTGCACCTTGTCCTCCCCTCGCACACCTCTTGTACTTGGCACAGGTGGCGCATTGGAGGCATCTTGGTGCCATCAAAGTGAGCAAAGGGCATGCTAACAGGTACAGCCGATTATCCGTAGCGTAGGACGCCGTTCCGCTGCTATTCTAAAAACAGCCGCCTCGGCTGTAAGCACTCGAGGCAAGTGCTGATACAGTAAGTGTTAGAGGAAGTTAAAACTTTTCTTCCTTGCTCCAATTGCCCTATCATTGCCCACCCATTGCCCTCCACATGGACAATGGGTGGGCAATGATAGGGCAATTCAAGCAAGTGTAATGCTAGTTTAAGAAGAAGATTAATTTGCTATATGGCTTTCTATCCTAGCGATAGCTTCCTGATCGCCAAGAATTGCTATTGTATTGGGTAAATCGGGACCGTGAGCCTGATAAATCAAAGCCAAACGGAGGGGAGTATATAAAGCTTTGCCTTTTATACCAAGGTTGACGGTGCAAAGCTTGGTTAGATCGTGGATAATATCTGCATTTAAGGGCAGTGCTTTGGACAATTCTTCGGCAAACCACTTCAGCACCTTTTGCGAATCTGGATTTAGCATAATCTCTTTATCTTCAGCACTTAGCTCAGCATCCTCATAAAACATCTTGCTATAGTCCACAATCTCTGGAATCAGCGTGCATCTTTCTCTGGCAACATCCACGCATTTTAGGAACTTCGCTCTATTTGAAATATCAAACCCACTAGCGATGAAATAAGGCTCACAGCGTTTGGCAATAGTTTCCAGAGGAAGGCTGCGCATATACTGTCCATTCATCCAATCCAGCTTTGTAAGGTCGAATATCGCTCCTGCCTTATTAACCCTATCGAGGCTAAAGACTTCGCACATTTCCTCTAAAGAATAAAGCTCCCTATCGTCAGAAGTATGCCAGCCTAAAAGTGCTACGAAGTTTAGCAGTGCCTCCTTAAGATAACCTTTAGTAAGATAGCTTTCTACAGATACATCATTCATGCGTTTGCTTAACTTGCTACGGTCAGTTGAAAGTATAAGAGGAAGATGCACCCAGATTGGAGCTTCCCATCCAAAACATTCGTAAAGCCATAAATGCTTAGGCGTGCTGGATAACCACTCCTCACCACGAATCACGTGGGAAATCTGCATATAATGATCATCTACCACCGCAGCAAGATGATAGGTGGGGAATCCATCGCTCTTTAGCAGTACTTGGTCGTCAGATTGAGAGCTTTCCATCTCAACCCTTTCGCGGACTAGGTCTTCGAAGCTAAACAAACGGTGGTCGGGCATTTTAAGCCTGATGACGTGTCTTTCGCCCTTGGCTAATTTGGCTGCTACTTCTTCTTTACTAAGATTAAGGCAGCGTCTGTCGTATTTTACAAACTCCCCATTGGCTTTTTGCTCTTCCCGCATGGCAGTAAGCGTTTCCGAGCTGCAGAAACAGTGGTAGGCATTGCCAGAATCAAGTAGTAATTGGGCATGGTCATGATATAACTGTAAGCGTTCAGATTGTGTATATGGCTGAAACTCGCCGCCAATACCGGGTCCTTCATCAAAGTCTATGCCTAGCTGATGTAGTGTGTTGATTAAACTCGTGGCGGCACCTTCAACTTCGCGGCTTTGATCTGTATCTTCTATACGAAGGATGAATTTACCATTCATAGCTTTGGCAAACAAATAGTCATATAATGCGGTTCGCAGACCGCCAATATGTAGATAACCTGTGGGACTGGGGGCAAAACGTACTCGAACTGGTTTCATGAATGCTCCTTAAAATGTTTCTGGTTTATTTAATAGATTGTTAATTAAGCTGTTTAAGTTGGGGTTTAGAACACGGTAATGAGGATCGTAAGCCGTTCTAAACAACTCGGAATGGTGGGGTATTATGGATTGCTCTGCTACTATTAATAATTCATCCCACTCATTGCAGTCAATGAGAAAGTGGCTGTGGATAAGCTTCTTGCTCTCAATCCACAATTCCTTCATTGAATAGCTTGGCTTTCTTTGAAGGCAGGATATTTTCATCAGGTTAGCCATTTGATTGCATAGTTCTGTAAATAGCTCGTCTCCTTGGTGTATAAAAGGCTGAAGGATGCTAATACTAATTCTGCTAAAACCATGATTGTTTCCTAACTCCTGTAAAAGGGGGTGGTAGCTTGTATTCATTGCCAAAGTTTCGCTTTTAATGAAGCTGGAAACAGTAGTTAAATCGTTTAAAATGTGTAAGGGTCCAAAAAAGGCTTGAAGGATTATCTTATAAATATCCACTAGTTTACACTCTGGGTGAATGATTAATTCAGCCTTTATTAGGTCTTCTATATTTATGCCGTTAAGAGCTGCTGCATCAAGCTTCATAAACTGTTTCTCCATTGCGGATAACTGATATAACTTGCGGAATACGATTGCTATCGTCTAGGGCATGGCTCAAAACCGTAAAATCTGCCTGATAACCTTCTTTAATGGTGCCCAAAGTGTTTTCTTCACCACTCAACCATGCGGCATTTTTGGTATAAATATCAACCGCTTGTGTATGAGTAAGGCTTTCGCGGGAATGGTGGTGATGCATCGCAGCTCTACTGGATTGGACAATATCCATGGGGCTAATGTACCAATCTGAACCACCGGTAATGCGGATGGAATTGCGCACCATAGATGCAAAACGGTTCATGTTATGGCTTCTATCTTCACCCATCATTCTATCATAGAGTCCATCTTTCCCGCCCCATAACAAATCAAAATTGGGTTGCATAACCGGCACCGCACCCGAAGCTTTGATATCTTGAATCAGGCTGTCACTGGTAAGTTCGCAATGGATTAACTGATGCCGTAAATCTCGGTAATCAGTTTCCTTAAGTTTCTTGTAAACGTCATTTATTTGCGTAATGGCGCGGTCACCAATACAATGGACACCCACTTGCAGATTATGCTTATGTGCTTGGGTGATAAAGTTAGTCCAAAACTCATCATTTTGATATAGATTACCCAGCTTGTCACTATTTGTATAAGGCTCAAATAAAGCTGCTGTAGAAGAACCAATCGAACCATCGGCAAGAATGCAACCCCCAATTCGGGTAGCTCCTACATCCAGAGCGGCTTTTAGATTAAAAGATTGAGGATATAGGGTGAACTTAACAGGAAACTGATGCAAGTTGTCCCTAATCAGCTTGTAATGGCTAATGCTTTGGCTGGCATCACCAATCATGGTATGCACTCCCGTGAAACCGCCCTGCATGGCTAATAAAGAAGCTTTGTGGTAAGCATTTAGTATTGTTTCTTCAGATAGTTTGCCATGAAAATGATGAACTGCAATATCGTTGTACGAACCTCTTAATATTTCAGGTTTGTAATTATCCAGACCAGCGACTAAGTTTCTTGCAGCACTATTAAGGATGCAGGAATGCCCGTCTATTCTGCGAAGAATAAGGGGCTTATCGTGGCAAACGTGATCCAGCTCTGCTATCGTTGGGAAACGAGCTTCTTTAACGTAATACTCATCAAATTGCCAGGCAAAGATGGGATCAGTACCTGTGGTTTGGGCGTATTTATCATGGATTAAAGCTAGTAAATCCGGGATGCTTTTTACTTTAGATAGGTCTATCCCCATTGCATACAAGCCACCCTCAAAACTGTGAGTGTGTGTATCAGTAAATCCCGGATACACGTAAGCACCCTTCATATCTAATTTGTTTTTAATTGCTAAAAGGGGAGGATGGGGTTCTGTAACAATCAACTCTATTAGCCCATCGTGAGTAACAATAGATTTCTTTGAGGGAGAAAAGCCTCCATTCTGCCATAGATAAGCGTTGTGGAATAATTTCATAGGTCTGCACTCCTAAGTAAAACTTGCAGCATTTCGTAGAACTTACGGATGGGAAAACCCATTACATTGAAGTAACAGCCATTAACACCAGTGATGAACTGTGAACCATAGCCCTGGATCCCATAAGCCCCAGCTTTATCAAGTGGCTCACCCGTTTTTAGATATGAGCTTATCTCATCTTCGCTTATAGCGGCAAATGAAACAGAGGTCTGTTCATAATCACAAAGTATTTGGCTGTTCAAGCCTAAGCATATTCCAGTGAAAACAATATGTTCACGCTTTGATAATATCCTAAGATACTCTCTTGCTTGTAGCTCATTGCTTGGCTTTCCCAAAACCTTTGCATCAATTGCAACTAGAGTATCAGCAGCTATTACTATCTGACCCTTAGGCACAGTGCTTAGTACGAATTGGGCTTTGTTTTTTGCATGGGTCATTGCCTGTACATGTGGTTTTTCATTAGTAAGTGGTTCTGCGATGTCGGCAGGAATTATAGAGGCAGTTAAACCCAGCAAAGAAAACAATTCCTTACGTCTGGGAGACGCCGATGCTAAAACAAGCTGATAATTACATAACATTTCATGAATCATATGGTTACACCTCTGTCTCACCATTTAATAGCTTGCAAATAAGTCAATAAGTTTGTAGGATTAAAAAAATAGCTTGCCTGAAAGAATGGACTTTGAAATTCTTGTTCTCAGAAGACAAAAAAATATCCAGGAGGATACAAATGAATCGCGTACACAACTTTAACGCTGGTCCAGCAGTGCTACCAGAGGAAGTATTGTTGGAAGCTCAAGCAGATCTGTTCAATTACAAAGGAATGGGTCTTTCTGTAATGGAAATGAGCCATCGGAGTAAAGAATACCAAGCTATCATCGATGAAACCTATGCAGCCGTAAAACGCATTTATGGGCTTGGAGATGATTGGGAGGTATTATTCCTTCAGGGTGGAGCAAGCATGCAGTTCTTAATGGTGCCTATGAGCTTTGTACCAGAAGGCAAGCAAGCGAATTTCATTCACACCGGTGTTTGGAGCAAAAAAGCAATTGCCGAAGCTAAGAAAATCGGCAAGCCCGTGCATATTGCCGCTACGTCTGAAGATAAGAACTTCAGCTATATCCCCAAAACATGGCAATTGTCCGATAACCCTGCCTATGTGCACATCACTACGAACAATACCATCTTTGGTACAGAATGGAAGATTGACCCTCAGAATCCTGCTGGTGTTCCATTAATTGCTGATATGAGTTCAAACTTCATGAGCAAACCCATTGATGTTCAGAAGTACTCCATGATTTATGCTGGTGCACAGAAAAACGTAGGTCCCGCTGGCTGCGTAGTTGTGATGATTAAAAAGGATTTCCTTGCTACAGCTGCAACGGGACTACCCTCAATGCTGGATTATCAAATTCACGCCAAGAATGGCAGTATGTTTAATACACCACCAACCTTAACGATTTACCTTATTGGTTTGGTTCTTAAGTGGGTTGAAGCCTATGGTGGTGTGGAAAAGATAGAGAAAAACAACATAGCCAAAGCAGATTTTATTTACAAAGCTATCGATGCCTCCAATGGTTTCTACAAAGGCACAGTAGCGAAGGAAGATCGTTCTTTGATGAATATCACCTTCCGCCTTCCTACCGAGGAATTGGAAGCACTCTTCATCAGCGAAGCAAAGAAGCAAGGGATGATTGGCTTGAAAGGTCATCGCGATGTAGGTGGTTGCCGTGCATCAACCTATAATTCCCTTCCCTTAACTGCTGCACACGCCTTATCTGAGTTTATGAAGGCATTTCATCAGCAACATGCTAAGTAGCATTAACACCTAGTTATAATTAAATGTGGAACACCGGCAATTGTCGGTGTTCCTCTTGAAACAATCCTAAGGTTTGCTTAACAAAGAAGAGGTATAATGTCCACTCTAAACCTTATTGTCCGTGGCGGAATACTGATGTATGTTCTGCTGGTAATATCCGTAATAGTTATCGGCATTGTAATTGAAAAGTATCGCCAGTTAAAACGAGTAAAAAACACAAACCAGAAACTGCAATTATCTTTAGGGCAACAAGACAAACTGGATAACATGCGCAGTGTTCTCAGAATGTACGATTCTAATTGTCCTTTGGCAGTTATGCTTGAGAAACTGTTAAACAGTCCCACCCAAAACTTAGACCTTATCAATCAAAGTATGGAATCCACTGCCAACTTGCAATTACATGAACTTGAAAAGGGAATGGGCTGGTTGTCCACGTTTGCCGCAATAGCTCCTTTGATTGGGTTTCTTGGCACGGTTATAGGTATGGTTAGAGTATTTATGAATATACAGGGACAAAGCCAGAGCGGCGTGGATATCTCAATGCTTGCCGGAGGTATTTGGGTAGCACTACTCACTACCATAGGCGGTCTGATTGTAGGTATCGTAACAATTATATTCTACAACGACCTGGTGCAAAACCTAGAGAACATTGTGAAAGATATGCAGGACACAGCGGTAGAATACATGATTAAGTTTGACTCTTTGAAACAGGGAATCACTAAGCCATGAAGCTAAGAGTATCCAAGCAAAAGATAAGTACAACCATGCTGATATCCATGACAGATGTGATATTTCTATTGCTTTTATTCTTGCTTATTGCCTCAAATTTTGCCAGCCAAACAGGGCTTCCCATCAAGTTACCAGGCTCTACAACTGCTACTAGGCAAAGCCATCAGACCATCCAGCTAACTTACTTTAGTGATGATCAGCTATTCTTTATGGAACAACCGGTAACTATCAATGAGTTACCTGCTCTATTGAAGGATAAATATGTTAGCCCTGATCAAGTGGTGCGCTTATCTACAGAGGACAAAGTGCAAGTGCAGAAGCTTATCAATCTGATGGACATTATTCGAAACGCTGGCTTTGAGCGCATATTTGTTGCTACAACTGAAGTTAATAAATGATTATTAAGCTGCATCCTAAGCTTAAAAATGGCTATGTTCTCTCGTTCATAGGGCATTTGCTGCTGCTTTTGTTACTGGCACTACTTGTAATAAAACCCACGTTTCCTACTAAATGGCACAGTTTTGAATGGGAACTCCCAGACACTCCAAAGCTTTCTTCAACTCTAGCTTCCACGGGAATAAGTCCTGTCCCAACTACTTCCATTGCCGAAAAGCAATCTGTTATTCAAGAAGAACCATTGCCTCAAAGCCCTCCTCCTGTTGCCGTGAAGCAGCAAGCTCGGATTTTGGAAAGCCCGGTTATCGATACCCCAAACAATAGCACGATTGCGAATCCTCAAACAATTAGAACTTCTCGCACCCGTACTTCTGATGCTTTGAGGAGTTTGGGGAACACGCTACCGAGTGGTAATTTTGGCTTTTCTTCCAATCTTGAACAAGGAGATGGAAACGCTTATATAATAACTCAGCCAAAGCCTGTTATTATTCCTGATGTTGATGGAGAAGTGTATCTGGAATTCAAATTAAACCAGAAAGGTGGGGTGGAGATGAAAAGCTTAATCGTTATCACCTACAGTTCTGCAAGTTATGTTGAAGCCGTTAAGAAGGTTCTTCCTGAATGGCGGTTTGGCTTTCGTGGTGCTTACAATCCAGAACGTAAATATCGCATAAAGTGCAACTTTGTGGTAAATGAAGACTAACTACGTTAATCTGATGCAGGTTTCATCCCCAGAGATAATGGGCATATTGAACTTAACAGAGGATTCTTTCTCGGATGGCTCGTTATATCTAGACAAAACACTAGCAATCAAGCGGGCTTTAGAAATGATAAAAGAGGGTGCTGCAATCATAGACCTAGGGGCAGAATCCACAAAGCCGGGTTCTCAGCCTGTATCAGAAGAACAAGAATTAGCAAGAATTATACCTATACTTAAAACGCTGAAGAGAGAGCATCCCGCTGTGCGGTATTCTATCGATACCCGCAAAGCCTCCGTAGCAAAGGCTACTCTTGATTGTGGCGCTGATATAGTAAACGATATTTCTGCCTTGCGCTACGATGATAAAATGGCAGAAACAATCTCAAATTACCCCAAAGCCAAGCTTATCCTTATGCACATGCAAGGCGAGCCACAAACCATGCAAAACAACCCGCATTACAGTGAAGTTTTATCTGACATCTTAGCTTTTTTTAAGGAACGAATCGATTACTGCATTTCAGAGGGGATAAGACACGAGAATATCATGCTTGATCCAGGAATAGGTTTTGGTAAAAATCTTGTTCATAATCTAAAGCTCCTTGCAAACTTGGACTATTTCAATCAACTGGGTATGCCGCTTGTATTAGGTGCAAGCAGGAAGAGCTTCATTAATACAATCGCTACTACGGACGTTTCTAAGCGCATAGAAGGCAGCCTTGCAGCAGCGGCATGGGGAGCGATGCAGGGTGTGGAAGTTATTCGCTGTCATGATGTTCTTGCTCACGTAAAGTTTCTTCAAGTATTTTCTGCAATTGCCAAAGAACGTCGCATTAGCTCTGTAAGTAAGGAAGATTAAGGTGAGTTTTTTAATCCCTCAATTCAAGGATATAATAGATATCCTGCTTATTGCGTTTTTGATCTATCAATCTTTACTAATAGTTCGTAAATCTGGGGGTTATCAAGTACTTTGGGGTTTACTGTTTCTGCTGCTGCTGTATTTTCTTGCCGTGATATTCGATCTCAAGGTTGTAAGTTCCCTGCTTAGTGCCATACGTAACTTCTGGATTGTGGCAGTGGTGATATTATTCCAACCAGAAATAAGGTCGATATTGGCTAGGTTCAACCTTTCAAAGGAACTAGGCATTGCCTTTAGGAAAAGGGAAAAGAAGTCCTTATATTCCCCTCTCATAGATGCTGTTTCTTCCATGAGTTTTAGAAAAACAGGTGCATTAATTGTACTGGAGAACAAACGTAAATTGCATGAATACATCCAGAGTTCCGAGGTTATTGATGCCGCTATCTCTATGCGCCTTATCCTTACTATCTTCAACCCTAAAAGCTTGTTACACGATGGTGCTATCATTATCCGTGGAGAGCGTATTATGGCTGCCAAAGTAGTGCTGCCTTTGTCTAAAAAACAAGAATATACCCGCAAGTTTGGCACACGGCATTTAGCTGGAATTGGCATCACAGAGCTTAGCGATGCAGTAGCCATCATTGTTTCTGAACAAAGCGGAAAAGTATCTGTTGCCAATGCAGGAAGCATACAAACTGACGTTGCATTCGAAGAATTGATGCAGATTTTAACCGATGCAGCAAAATAACCGTTCCCTAATTATTGGTATAACGGGAAATGTGGGAAGCGGGAAAAGTGCCTTCTGTCATATTCTTACAGAGCTGGGATTCTTAGTTTTCAATGCCGATACAATAGCCAACCAAAGGCTGGAAGACACTTCTGTTATCAATGCTCTGGTAACCAGATATTCATCTTCAATTCTATGTGGAGATAATTCTCTTTGTATGTCGCCGTATCGAATAAGCAGAAAGAAACTTGCCGAAATTGTATTCGAAAACCAGCAAGAGATAGAGTTTCTTAATTCATTAATCCATCCGCTTGTTCTAAAAGATATGCAAGAGATTGTTAATGATTTTAAAGAGAAAGTAATTTGCTTTGAGGTTCCTCTGTTGTTTGAAGCAGGATTAGAAGAATGCTTTGACTTTCTGGTGTTAGTTACTGCAAAGGAAACAATCCGTCTGAATAGATTAACCTTTAGGGGAGAAACACCGGAAAGCTCCAAGAAAAGAATGCGCAATCAAATTGATGATGATAACAAAAGAGATAAGGTTGATTTTCTGTTAGATAACAACGGCAACCTGGAAGATTTACGAGAAAAAGCAAAAGCATTAGCCACGGCAATAGCCAAACAACCCTTTAAGAACATTAACCCATTTGCTTAGTTAACAATTCTGAATTACTCTCACTTACACATAATGTAACGCTGGCTTTGGTGCTTGTGTTTTTTCTATTTAGGTTAGTATAATTACTCTCCATCACGGCAAAACCCTTGCATTCTTGAACCCCAACACACACACGCAGGATCGGCGTCCCTCGATCGAGCCGAGGGCAGGCTCTGCGCGACAACATGATAAGACAAAAGTCAATTTAAGACTCCTGACATAGTGCGTTGTAAACACAATCGCCTTAGCGGTTAGCACTCGAGTTGCGGCAGTTTGACTTACAGTTTCGCTGCGACGAGTTTCCTAGTAAGCCAAGATAACTATCACACAGCGAAATTGTGAGTTAAACATAATACCGTAAGCCGGAACATAATACCGTAAGTTGATACTGTTTTTTCTTTTAACTCATAAAGTGGCGATGTAGTAATAAGCACGTTTGAACGAAAATATAGTCGCCACTTTATAAGTCAAAATCCGCTTTCACCTCATTTTTTCCACTTGCTTTAGGATATCAAACATTAGTTAAACATCCATATATCATCCATATATTATATACGGATGATACAGGGATGATATATCTGTGATATACTATGTAAAGCAAGTGCAGATTTAGGAAAATCCAAAAATTCCAGCAAGATGTATCGAATGAAACATCAAATAGTGTAATCCCTGTTTAGAAAGGCTATTTGTCCGATATCCGAATAAATGATATTGAAAATATATAGCTACTACAATATCAAGGTCTTAGTAGGTATCTCTGAAGAAACAAGGTAAATATATTAGCCACCTTAACAAGTGGCAATAATGGAGGAAACATGCGTAAAGCATTACTGGCAAAGGTTCTGTGTATGCTGCTAAGCGGAGTCTTCGCACTCAGCAGCTATGGCACTTCCGCGCCCGTAGCGAACGACACCGTAAACCCAAATCTTGTTATCCTTAGCCCCAATGGCGGAGAAGAGTGGTATATTGGGGATACGAATGATGTCCTGTGGACAGCCAACGACCCCAACCTGGTAAACAACTCGGTAAATCAGTACTATAGCTTGAATGGTGGCACGGATTACAGCCCTATAGCAGAAATGACAGATATCGATGGCAGACAGCCCTGGCTGAGGCAAGAGCTAATCCCGAGCTTAAGCTTAGCCTGGCGGAGCTTAAAAATCGCCTTCATAATATCGATGGAGGTGAGAAATGAAACGATATATTGTAGAGCAACACACTGTAGCGCTGGACGCCGTTCCTGCGGGAAAGTAACTATAAACGTGATGATTTGTTTAATAGAGAAGGAATGGTGCAGCTTTTATCAGATGAGGTTTAGTGGATTAGGGTCTGCAGCTACGGTATGGATTACCTTCCCAATCCATTAGATCAATAATTGAAACTGCGGAGGATTAGCATCCTCCGACTACACAACGCATGTTGCTCACCCAAAAATGATAAAGCGGTTAAAACAATGAGTAAAACTTGAGCTTTATCTATTTTGACTATGCATTGCTGTAATACAGTTGTTTGCTATAGCGCATTATTCATTTATACTGTAATATAGAGCTTGTTATAGAGGATATAAAGATGATAATCGAACTTACTGACTTGAACTATGAAGAAAAGATATCGAAAGGTGCAGTGCTAATTGATTTTTGGGCACCCTGGTGTGGTCCCTGCAATATGTTGTCACCTGTAATTGAAGAAATTGCCAAGGAAATTAATAGCGTGATTTTCGGAAAGGTCAATGTGGATGATTATCCAGAGCTAGCCAGCCAACATGGCGTAATGAGCATTCCCACATTGAAGTTTTACAAAGATGGGGTAGAAGTTGATACCTCGATTGGAGTTGTCTCTAAAAATGTTATCCTAAAGAAACTGGAACAGCTATAAGAAAAGAAAGATATTGCTTGTCAGCTTGGGCAAGTTTAAAAATAATGTCCTCTTGGGTATTAGTACCACCGAGAGGAATAATAAGTGCCTAGTAAAGAGTTAGTTAACAAGATAGAATACTATAGTTTCAGAGCCTGGTTGGCAGGATTTAAGCTTTTGCCACGTTTTGTCGTAAGGTATTTGCTAATCAGCCTGTTTCATATTGTAGGATATAGAATGGGTATAAGAAAACAAATAGCTCTTAAACAGCTTAGACAGGTTTACCCAGACTCTACGCTTTCCAGCCTTAATATTATCCTGAAAAAGATGTACCACAATATGGCACTAACTGTGCTTGAAGAGTATTTGACCGATGATGAGACACTGTTCTCCATGTGTAAGATAACAGGTAGAGAGTTTGTAGATGAAGCTCTATCTCTAGGAAGAGGAGCAATACTCGCAACTGCTCACTTTGGCAATTGGGAGGCAGCACGTATTTTGCCTAAAGCAGGAATTCCGCTCAGTGTAATAGCAAAGGCTCAACGTAACAACCTTTTCGACAACTACACTAATGATATTCGAAGGCGTTGCGGGCTTAAGGTAATAGATATGAAAAAGGGTTTGCGAGACATAGTTAAGCAGCTTCATGAAGGTAGGTTTGTAGCAATTCTAATGGATCAGAATGCAGGATCGTCTGGATTGATGATGGATTTTCTTGGTTTTCCCGCCTCACATTGGAAGGGAGTTGCCAAGATATCGCTGCGATACCAGATACCTATAGTTCCAGGATTTGCCAGACGCACTGAAGATGGAACGATTGTATTTGAATTCAGTAAACCAATTTTACATGAAGAACTTGACGATAAAGAACAGCACTACCGTGTTGTATTAGAAGAAGTAAACAAGATAATTGAAAAGGAGATTTATATGTATCCTGATCAGTGGTTTTGGGTGCATAAAAGGTGGAAACATGGCTTTGATATGTTTGCGTAGTAATATGTGGGTAATCGAGCGCAAGTTGTTGGAGGTTAGCAATGTATATTGACCACCGATATGAAGTACTTGAGAGCCTTGGTTCTGGTTCTTGGGCGAATGTGTTTAAAGTGCGTGATATCCGCACCGGTAATTTCTATACCCTAAAACTGTTCCAATATCTTGCTTCTGATGATTTATATTCTCACTTTAGTGCTGAAGAAATGCACCACATCACCAAGATAGAACACCCAAATTTGAACCATGTGGTTGATTTTGGGCATGTTGGCGATCACATTTACTTTATTAGCGACTATTTCGAAGGTAAGACACTGGCTAATTATCGCTTTGCCAAGGGAAAGGTAAATCAGATTTACGATATTGCGGTTCAGACTTGCTACGCTCTGAATGCCCTTCATACTCAAAATATATTGCACAAAGACCTTAAACTGGAAAATGTGCTGTATAGGATGGAAGGCAAATCTATCATCCTAAAGCTTATAGACTATGGTTTTTCTAAGATTGATGCTAGCAAAGATAGCCAGATGGTCTCTGGTACTTTACCTTACCTTGCCCCAGAGATATTTTTGGGTAAGCCGGCAACAAAAGCAAGTGACTTCTACGCTTTGGGGATAATCTTGTATCGTTTAACAACAGGTAGTTTCCCCTTCAGTGTAGATCAAATAAACACACTGATAACAGGAGGACACCAGTATTTTATTCCAAACTTTCCAAGTGAGATAAACAAGGACATTCCTTCTGCTCTGGAAAAATTCATTCTCAGGTTACTCGAACGCAATCCGGATAACCGCTTTAACAGTAGTTCCGAGATAGTTTCCTATATTAACCGCATACATCACCTTGATTTTCCCTTCTCAGCAGAATGGTCTATGGTTAATACCTTACGTTTCAACAGTTATCTCGCACGAGAGAAATATTCCCACCAACTGTTAGATTTTATTCCATCTCTGGAAAGTGGTAATGGAAAGATAGTCTCTGTGATGGGTGGAGACGGACTTGGTAAAGATAATATCCTTTCTTTATTCCGTTTTCACTTATTGAGTGGGCAGTATTTTATATTTGATTATGCATGTTCTAGAACAGATCACGAAGCATTTTTTGCTCTCATTAAAGAGTTTGTGCAATCGCTAAGTAAAGAAGAGATTGAGCAATATACAAGCTTGAAGAATATATCTGAGAAGCTTAGGCGATACCTATTCGGTTCCGAAAAAGAGGCAAAGGCGATAAGCCAATCGGCGTCGGACTTAAGGGTTGATTTTGAATCTGTTAAAAGCATATTGTTGGATATATCTGTAAAGAAACCGGTGATATTTATAATCCGTAACTTCCAGCATGTTCACCGCCATACAATAGATTTCATCAATTTCATTTCTACTTTCATTGTAAATAATCGGATTTTGGTCGCTTTAACTTGCAATGATTACAATCGTATAAACCAAATTGATCATACAGTTATGGTAAACATCCCAACTTTGAGCTTAGATGATAGCAAGGCTTACATAAATAGACTGTTATCTACCTCTGCTCCAAAAGAGATTGTTGATGAGCTGTTTCAAAGGTCATCTGGTAATCCGGAGTTTATCCGAGAAATTCTTATTGATCTTGTTCAACGTAAGAAGATATACACCGATGAAAGAGTTCATTTCCCCAGTAGCCTAGTAGATTACAAACTCCCGACCCGATTGATACATTCAATTTACTCCCGTCTAAGCCATATTACATCTGATAACTATACTCATTTACAGAAACTGAGTATTGCGCAGACTCCACTTACCCGCGAACTGATAAGCTATATTACTAAAGTAAAAGACCAGGATTTGTATAACTTGCTTAATGACAGCACTTACAACGAAATCTTGTTTAAGAAGGGTCAGTATTACTATTTTGCCTTTGTTGAAGCAAAGCAACGTTTGTATGACGAATGTAAGGATAAGCTTCATGTGTTGGTATCCAAACGGGTGATAAAGTACTATGCTAATAAAGAGATGCTTGACGTAAACACCTGCGTTGGCATAATAAAAAATGCACAGTTAGCAGGTGACTTATTAACTGTGAGGCGATATTACATTAAGCTTTATGTGCTTTTTAATGCAGAATACTTGCAAGAGCAAGCTTATGATGCAATTCTTAATGTACTTAAGCTTGATTTGAATCCAAGCTTGGCAATTCCAACTAAAGACATAATCCGTGATATCTATGATTTTCAAGAAAAGACAGAGATAACAGGTTACTATGAAAAAGCTTTCTTTTTATTCGAGGATAACTCCAATATTGTAACTAATGGGGAGTTTCATAGTTTACCAGATATCTTTGAAAAATACTTCCTTTTAGGAACAATAAGCCAGTTATCTGAGGATAATGATAAGGCATTGGATTATTTTAAACAAGCTGAAAAGCTAATAACTACAGGAAAACAACAACTACTAATATGGCTGTACATGGTTCAGATATACGCTAAGCTTGATTTGAGCAAGATGAAGGATATCATCGATTTGGCGATGGCAAATACAATGCCACTTGATCTGAAGATCGCCTTTGTAGATAGATTGGCTGTATATTATTCGCTTACCAAGGATTCGGATAGAGCTATAAAAACGATAGAAGATTTTCTTGAAACTCTTCCTCCTGAACATGACAATAAGGTGATGATCCGTCTTGCAAATTTGCATAATAACCTAGGCGTATTTTATAGTGAACAAAAAAACATTGAAGAAGCAGATGAACACTTGTTTGTTGCGTTAAACATATGGAAACGATACAATATCAAACGTTACCTCGGTTTGATCTATAATAATATCTCAGATTTATATCTGAAACAGGGAATAACGCTTTTATCTGAACATTATTCGGAAATGGGATATCAGTATGCGGATGAGCTTAATCTCACTTTAACGAAAGCCCTTGCATTGTTGAATCAAGGGGAAGCCAAGATAAAGATGGGAGATTTCTTACAGGCAGAATCTAAGCTGATAGAATGCAAGGAGCTTGTATTATCTAAAAATAGTACTGCCTATTTACTTTCTGTACAACGAAATTTAGCTTTGGCAAAAAGCAAGATAATTGGTTTCGGTCACTACTTTCAGTTTATACAAGAAAGTGAACCGGAATTGATCGACGGCAAGATAAGCGAAATAACCCCACTTGTGAAGACATACTTTTACTACCTTAATGAAATGTTCAATTCTAAAAAGCTTAAGAACCTGATCAAAAAAAATGTCCATATTAATTACAAACACATACACGAGGAAGAATTTTATCATAATGTGATGAGCCTGATTGCTCTTTCCGAGAAGGATTATGAAACAGCATTGAGTGAATTGAAACTTGCCATGAAACATGCAGGGGAGATAAATAATAACTATGCAATAGCAGTGTTCTATGTGCTCCAAATATCCTGTTATTACGGCATGAACGATGTTGTGAGAGCAAAAGAGTTAATTGATTTAGCACTCCCCATAATAAAAGAAAACCAGTATCGATATTGGCAGTGCAAACTGGAAATACTCTGCATAAAACTAGAGCTGATAACTGTCGATAAGCCTTTGAGAGAATTGCTTCGTAGGGTGGAAAACTGTGCGAAACAATGGGAACAACATCAATACTACCAGTTAAACGTGGAACTATTTCAGATAAAGATTCAATTACTTATAGAGCTTAAGCAGGAGCTATTGGCAACAAAATGCTATAAAGAATACCGCCAGTATTTGATTGAGATTACCAAAGACATTAGCCATGATGATAAGCAAAACTATCTGAATATCAGCCAATACAACCTAACGGATATAAAAAACTTCAATCTTGTTCCGATTGTCTCAAGGGTAAATGACCTTCGTCATAAATGGAATGAAATGCTTTACAACATTGCTAACGTATATAGTGTGGAACGCATTAAATTCTTAGTGGGGAAGGGGCTTAACCAAGTTCTGGCACCTTGGCAATTCAAGCTTATGCAATACTCGGATAAAATTCAGAACTTTACTTGCTTTCTCAGTTACAATTCGGACATGGACAGTTTGATAGAGCCAAGCTTTGTTCCATTTATTGATAAAGCATTTAAAACGGATAATTTGGTAGTATTCGAAGCAAACGAACACCATCAGATGATTGTGCCTTTTCAAAGTAGTTCTAAACGCATTGGATTCTTGCTACTTTCAGATCAAGGGGAAATGGAATATACTAAGCAAGAAATAGCGATAATGCGTAATGTTAAGCAACACCTTACGGCTTTGCTAATCAGAATACGAGATTATAAGCAGATTACTCAACGCATTGAAAAGATGAATCAACTTATGCAAATCACTCATGAGCTTATGCGTATAGTGGATATGAATGATTTGGAAAGTGAAATAGTATCTGCTTTCGTAGATTTTACAAATAGTACAAGAGGTTTTCTGATTAAGCGTGATACCGATGGCAACAACATATATAAAGTGCAGATGAATAATGAGAAGCAAATATTAGCAACTGTATCAGGGGTTAGTAAATCGGCATTGAGCTTAAGCCAAAATACTCTAGAAATGATAACAACATACAATGCAGTTGAAGATAATCGGTTTAAAGGAGCAATAAGTGTACAAGATTATGTGTTGCACACAATATTCTGCGCTCCTATCCTTCTTGATAATGAGATATACGGCTATATTTATTTGGATAATATGGATGATAATGGGAGGGAGATGTACCTCAATCCAGAGATTATCAACCTATTGATGGAGCAATCTACTATAGCATTGCAGAATGCTATGCTATACGAGAACTTATTGAAAAAGAACAGTGAGTTAAATGCCTTCGAAATGCTTAAAGACGAATTTATGGCTATTGTATCCCATGAATTGAATACTCCACTAACAACCCTACAGGGGCATGTATCTAGACTTAAGAGAAATCTATATGCCGACGAAGAGGAACGTAAAGAGATACTGAATAAGATTGAAGGCGCAGTTAAAAAGCTAATACTAACCAGTAATGATATATCTACCATGAATATCTATAATCTTAAGAAATCCCTCTCAATGGCACTGATGCCGCTAGACGAGATATTAGAACTAATCCAACAAGAAGTGGAGATACTGTCCCGCAAAAGGAAAATGTTTATTAGGTTGGAAATAGAGAAAGACCTTCCAAAGATTAAAGCCAATTGGGAAGCTCTGCATCTTATGATTTATAACTTAGTCCTAAATTCAATAAGGTTTACCAATGATTTTGGAACTGTTACAATTGGTGCAAGACGTTCAGCATTTCAGCAGGAGAAGATTGACGGGAAGGAAAGTATCGTAATATTTGTGCAGGATAATGGTATTGGTATCCCAGAATACCAGTTGAAAAACATCTTTCGCAAATTCTACGAATTGAACGAAATTTATGCTCACAAATCCGGAACAATTGAGTATCGAAGTAGCGGTCTTGGATTGGGACTAGCCACCTCCAAACGTATCGCAGAGTTACACGGCGGCAATATCTGGATTAAAAGCAAAGAAAACGAAGGCACCACTGTGTTTATTAATATCCCCTTAATAAATGGAAATAGGTAAATATATGATAAATCGACTTGTTATGATTATCCTTGTTGCCACATTAAGCATTGGAGTAATGGCAGTAAACCCTATTAGTAAAACCATGTCCACTAGTACACAAGAACAATACTCCTATCGTTATATCGTTGAGCTATATGACTCTGGTGATAACGAATCGATATTAACAGAAATATATCAATTCAAGTCACTCTATCCTAGCTCGATATATCTTCCATATATCAACTTCCTCGATGCAAATCTTTCGTTAGAAGCAGGTAAGCTAGCCAAAGCAGAATCGATATACGTTAAGCTGCTTAATGATAAAGTTAGCTCAGACATCCTTCCTGAATTGCTTTTGAACTATGCGATTAGCTTGAATCTAAGTGGAGAATACGTTAAGGCAATGGACGTTTTGCAACAGCTTGATAGTGAAGTATCAGATCCATTGTATAAGGGAGAAGCACTAATTCAAAGAGCAGATATTTATTCTAAATTAGGGCAGTATTATTCAGCCGAACGTGCATACAAGGATGTGATAGTACTTCAAACTGATAATCAAGAGCTTCAGCTAGGCTTGTTTAAATGCTTAATTCAATTACAAAAAGATGATGAAGCAATGTCGATATTCTGGAATCAAGACCCAAATTCAAAATCTTACGCTTTGTATATACAGAATTGGCTGCAATACTTGTTGGTAAGTGAGCGGTATCTTGATTTCGACGCATTTATACAAAGCAATGAATTGGGAGAATCAAAGCAGACATTGGATTTTTATGATTTAAAGATAAGAAGAGCTTTATTAAAAAACGATTTCATGGCTGCTGATTCGATACTTGCATTAACAGGAACTCCGAATTCTCATTTTGAATATTACAAAGCAATCACATTGATTGCCAACGGGAAAGAAAGTAAAGCAGACAGTATATTGCAAGCTTTAGTTAGAGATAAAGACCCTGAAATAGCAGTATCAGCCTACCTTGAGCAATTGAAGTTGTTGTATAAAACCGAGCCTTTGGCTGCTATAACGCAACTTGCAAACTATATTAAGACCAACCAAAGCAAAGTTAAGAAAGCTGAGCTGTATTATACTCTTGGCTATTTTTGCTATCAAAAAGACGACTTTAAGGAAGCCATGAAACAGTTTAGCCTTGCAAGGCAATTCGACATGAGCACAGAGCTAAATTCCAAGATAGATATTCTATTAGCTGAATCATGGTTTGCATTAGGAAGAACGGATATGGCAAATGAGGCATTTAATAAATACTTGAATGTTTACCCAGAAGGTTCGGTTCGCGATAAAGCATATTTCTATATTGGTTATATTGAATATCAGAATAAGGATTACCCTAAAGCGAAATCTGCTTTTAATACGATATCTAGAATCTTGCCATCCTCAAAGTATATTGGAGATGCTCTTTTCTACCTTGGAGAGATTGATTTCTATCTAGCAAACTACAACTTAGCTTTAGAGAACTACAAAAAACTATTGCCGCTACGCCCAAGCGATCCAGCCGTTTCCCTACGCATATCGCAATCTTACTATTATCTTGGGGATTACAATAATTGCGAGCAATATTTAGATCTATTGCAGCCTAACTACGAATCTTGCATATTGAAGGGAAACCTGCTTATCAGCAAGAAAGATTATCCATCTGCTTTGGAGCAGTTTATTGTAGCAGAAAGTTTTGCCGTAGAGCCATTGCGCAAAACCGAAGCTCAAAGCTACAGAGCATTGTGCTTGTATCAAATGAAACGTTACAAAGAGGCATCTGCTCTTTATCTTCTTCTTTCCAATACAGAAGAAAGTCCCGATACATACCTTTATTTATCAGCCAAGTCTGCGTATTCGGCAAAAGACTATAATCAAGCTTTGCAAATATTTGATACATTTATTCAGCTATATCCCAGTTCAACTCACTATCTCTCAGCGTTAAGCACAATCGCCAATGCATACTATAATATGGGTAACTACCCACAAGCTCATAGGGACTGGATTAATATTCTCATTCGTTTCAGGAATAATAGTAGCTTTAATGATGCCGAGTTTATTATCGTTAAGGACGCACTTATGGGTATAGAGCTTAGCATTAATAGAATAGACACCCAAGAACTTTCGGATAAACTTATCGAATTACCGGATACGTTTTCGAGTGAGTTCATTAAGTTCGAATTGAATTTAATGCTGTTAAAAACCTTTGCTGCTGGAAATAGATGGGACGATCTGGTTGCCGCTGCTGAAAGAGTTCGTACCGAATATCCCCAGCGTTATTCAGACGAAATCGCATTGATGATGGCAACTGGACTAATAAATTTGCATCACTATGAAAGTGCTGATTCGCTGCTATCTTCAATCTATAACAATAGCAAGAGCATCGATACATTACTAAAGTGGGCAGAACTTGAGAAATTGACAGGGAATTACGATTCTGCTTTGGAAAAATATAAACAAGCTTTTGAGATATCTCCCACTACGGATACATGGCTTAACATGCTCGATTGTTCATCTGAATTAGAATACAGCCAATTCGAGCAACTATGGGCTTTAGGCTCTAAGCTCGGTGATGAACAAACAGCTGCTAGTAGATATAGATTACATCAATTGTACCACGATCAAAGATATGTAGAAGCATTAATACTGGCAGAGAGCTTACTGGATAATAGCTTATCTACCAATGACCATGCAGAAGCCTTTCTGGTTATGGGACTTATTGACTATCAGAAACAAGATTATTCTAATTGTATTTCTGCCTTTAAAAGAGTCATTCTGTTGTTTCCTGAATTTCCAGATATTAGAAAACGAGCAATATATTACGTTATTAAGGCAGAAATAGAAAGCGGTGCTATTACCGAAGCTGAAATGCATAGTATCCAATATTCCAAGGAACTAGATGAAAACATTCTTGCAGAACTGAATCAGCTCTTGGAGAGTAACAGATGAAGAAGTTTATGGTTTTGATAATAGGGTTCTTCATGTTGGCAACTGTCTATGCTCAAACACAAATATTACCTGATATCAGAGTAAGCGGCGAGAGCGATATCAGAACGTACCTTTACAAGCGCTCGCTAAATCTGTCCCCCTTGGTCTCTTTAGGAGACAGCCTTCCTTCCTTTATCCCTTCTCACTATGCTGTTCAAACTAAACATATAACACCTTCTCATGTAAGGAATAACGGCTATTTCCAATTCGAAGCAAATGCAGGATTTGGATTGAATAGTTACTTTAGTTTCTATCCCAAAGATTCGTGGCTACACAAAATATCCCATTATATGGATTTAAGAGCTCCAGAAACGACCCTGATTAGTTTCCGAAATCATCTTTATGCTGGTGGAGAGTTTATCCCTAATAACCCATTTGTTCTCAGATTAGATCATACGAATACTAAAGCTAACAATTACAAAGGCAGCTATTACGAATCGTCTATATCTCATCACCGTGAGTCAATTGATCTGGGTTCCATACAATTGAAGGAGATTAATTGGCAACTTGGGATAACAGATATCAGGCAAGAAGTAATCTTTGAGAACTTTAATAAAGACTATTACGATGCCTACCTATCCCAGCAGATTCTTGTCGGGAGTACGAATACAAATACGAAAGCAATCTGTCAAAGTGGAGAATTTGGTGCTCAAATAGCACCTCTTATTAACTGGGAACCTTTTAATATATCTCACATACGTATTCATTTATTAGCTGATGCTTATAGGTTTATACCAAGTGTTGAATTTAATTTTAAACACCAAATTAGCGATTCTGGCAAGTTACGAATTAATAATACTCCGAGCCTAGATAGCAATAGTTTCAATTCCATATTGGAAAAAGGTGCTTGGATACAATTTAGCAATGCCCATAAGTTAATGAAAACGCCCCTTAACCTGAAATCATCTTTAGAGTTCACATATCCATCAGATGTTGATTTTAGTTTGAAAAGCCTTATCGTTAGCAATCTCCTCAAGTACGAGGCTCAAAGCCCTATCTTGGTTTCAGGCTCAACATACGGTGTTGCTTATGTAGATTTTGTTGATGTAGCATCAAGTGAAAGTACTGTAGAAGCTTTTTTCTTAATCAAGAATTTTGGGCTTAGTCAAGAGCTAAAAGTTGATTTAGCGTATCTTCCTGCTGAATCCATGCACAGAGTCGGTTACAGACCAATATTAAGCTTAACCACACATTCTAACTATAGCATGAATAATTGGTTATTCAGCTTAGACATAAGCCAAAACTATTTTACAATAGACCATAGGGGCAGGGATTTGTCTGAAACTATTATTGGCAATCTTGGTGTCGAATACTCATTGGATGGTTCTACTTTATATGCAGAACTTGCCAATATCTTTAATCAACACCATTGGGAGTTTTCAGAGCATCCTTCAAGAAAAAGAAACATATTTTTAGGTCTCAAACATAGGTTTTAGGGGATAACGTGATAAGTGCAAATTACCAACCATATCTGCTAGTATTAGTGTATATTAATGCATAGCTTTAGGAATGTTATCAAGTTGTTTCTCTTAGCTGCTTTTGGTGGTTTTTCTGGAATGCAAGTGTTTCTTGCCCCCTTAACTCTATTGTACTTAGTGCATAGCGATAGTATTCTAAAGACTATAACCAGTCTCTTTAGTACGCATATCCATTACTTCCCATTGATTATCTTTCTTATTACGCTAAGTTATATAGTTTTCATGCTTATCAAATTGAGGCTTTTCCACTTTGGCAATGCGCAAGAATACGTAGATCAAGTAATAGACATAAATCTTAGCACTTTATCATTTGTGATTATTGCCCTAATCTTTTATGCAATAACGGCTTTTGTTGCATATTTTTATGGTATATCGGGTGCTTTAAAGCCAGGACTTGCCTTGCTTTTCAAATTATTCACTTCTATGCTAGTATTCTATCATTACATTCATTACATCTTGTTGCAGCCTTTCTATAAAAGGCACTATGGGATAAAACGCTCATTAAAAGCACTACAATCGTGGATCAGAAACCATAAAATGACATTTATAAGATTTACAACCTTTATGCTTGCAGTGATATTTGCTGCTGTAAGGATATATCAGTTGTATATGGCGTATATAGTTGTCCCTATCCTTGAAGGATTTGAGAAGTATGCGGGAATAGACCTGCGGTTTAGACTACTACCATTTAATAGGATTAGTGACGTATTTATAAACGCTTTGATTCTATTCGTTGTCTTTATTGTGTCTAATATTCTGTTTTCGCCTGCAATCTACGGACTTCATAGTATGTTTCTTAAATTGAATCCTATTAAAATCAAGACGGGTAAACCTCATGCCTAAGCTAAAGAATAAAAAAACCAAACGCATCAAAAGGACATCAAAGAAGAATAAGTCATTAGGTCTTTTCATTATCGTCGGTTTATTTACATCCCTTATCGTATGGATGATTATTAAAGAACCTGATATTAATAATTACAGCACAAACGCAAATGACGCTATGGAAAATGACAGGCAGCCGAAAAGTGTTTCAAGTTCTAAAAAGAATAAAAGACCAAATCAAGCGCAAACTAAGCCCGATGAAAAGACTAAGAGTTCTTCCACAACTAAGCTACAGAATCCCGTTTCTAACACTAGCGCTGAAACGAAAACCAACTCTAATGCACCCTTACCTGTTAATCTTGACACTGCAATCTTGAAAGCTATAGATAGTATTGGCATACCCAAGAGTTTTTATAAAAGAAAGAAATCTAGCGATGCTATTACATATTCTATTCCCATTGATCGCTCGACTATGGATCTTCTCTATGCTAATATGATATTTAAGGGAGAATTGGAAAGAAACGGTGGGCGTTTAGTAAAGGGAACAGATAGTTCAAACAAACAAAGCCTTACGTTCACTTCTGAAACAAACAAAGATAGATATGTTATCAATCTGTATTATGATTCAAAGCTATATTCAGATAAGAAAAATCCTAAGGTAATCTCTATTGTAGTAGATGACTTTGGCACAATTGGCGGGAATTTATTGGATGGTTTTATGGGTATTGACAAAGAAGTTTGTTTTGCCATCTTTCCCGATGAACCGAATAGTGTTTTAACAATGCAGAAAGCTACTGCTCAGGGAAGGGAGACTATTATTCATGTACCCATGGAGCCAATTGGATACCCTAGTGTTAATCCTGGGAAAAATGCTATATTCATGCAGTATAGCGATGCTGAAATCGACAAATTGCTTACTAGGTTTATTAAGCAGCTACCTGATTGCGGAGGAATTAACAATCATATGGGAAGCTTGGCAACCACAGATGAAGGACTAATGAGGGCAGTCATGGCTACTTTAAAGAAGTTTGATAAGAGTTTTTTAGATAGCAGGACTTCCAATGTTTCTGTTGCTTATTCAGTTGCCCAAAAGGCTCATCTTAAATCCAATCGAAATGATCTGTTTTTAGATTCTCCTAACATTAGCCAATCTAACATGGACGCAAAATTGAACCAGATTATAGGTTTATCAGCTTCGAAAAATAACATTATTGCGATAACGCATTGTCACAACCAAAATAAACTTGATTACCTTAAAAGGATAATCTCTCGTTTAAAAGCAGCCGGTTTCACACTGGTTCCACTATCAAAAAATGGGCAATACAACGTGCCAGGACTATTATAGGAAGTTTTATGAGTTTTTTTCAAGCTATTTATTTGGGAATAATCCAGGGCTTAACGGAATTTATACCTGTTAGTAGCTCAGGACATCTGGTTTTAACACAATATTTCTGGGGTATTGGAGAAAACAGCAGTATCGTCTTTGAACTATTTATGCATCTTGGAACTTTACTTGCAGTTGTTGTGTATTTTCGCAGCATGCTTTGGGATTTGCTGAAGTCACTTTTTAGCTGGAAAAATACTATGAACCAAGAAAACCATCGTAAAAACCGCAACATTGTCCTCTATTTGTTTATCGCAACGTTGGGAACTGGAATTGTGTATAGTCTCTTTGGTGCTTCAATTAAGCATGTTTATGATTTGCCGGGTGTGGTGGCAGCTTTACTTATTGTTACAGGTACAATTGTGTTTGCATCCGATTACTTAAAAGATGGAGGAATACCAGCTTCAAGTATGGGGTTTTGGCGTTCGATTATTATTGGTATTAGCCAAGGGTTTGCAATACTCCCCGGCATATCGCGTTCCGGCACCACCATTGCTGCTTCTTTGGCTACAGGAATAAAGCGTCGGGATGCTGCACATTTTTCTTTTCTGCTTAGCGTACCGGCGATTCTAGCGGCAAATCTTAGCGAGTACAAGTCCTTTATGAAACTGGACGCTAGTTCGCTTTACAGTTATCTTGCTGGCTTTGTAAGCGCGTTTGTTGTCGGTTATTTTGTGATATCCTTTCTTATTCGTCTCATTGAAAGTAGCCACCTAAAATACTTCGCTTATTATTGTTGGTTTATTGGTGTTCTTTCCCTTCTCATAATGGCTTTTTAGATAATGATTGATTCCAAGATTGTTGAAGCATTGGATTTTAACAAATCTCATATAAGGCTAGGCTCTTCTTATCTTATTAGCGGAACAGACACATATCTATGCGATAGAGTAATAGACTTACTTAGGGAAAACCTTAAGAAATTTGAGGGAGTTGATGTAACTGTCTTATACGGAGACGAAATTAAAAGCGCAGTTATGGCTGAACATTTAGATGCTTTTTCAATATTTTCTTCTGCAAAACTGCTAATCATTCGTAATGTTGAACAGATGGATAAGAAAGTACTGGATACTCTGGGGGATTATTTTGATTCACCTTCAGAAATCCAAAGCCTTGCCATTGTAACGGAAAAGACTGATGCAAAGTTTACTGCATGGAAAAAAATCAAAGCTAATTCTATGCAGATTAACTGCGCTCCTCCTCGTTTTGGGGGAGCTATCAGAGCCTGGCTTGATGAAGAGTGTAAAGCAAGACACAAAACAATGACATATAAAGCGATAGAAGAATTTATCAATCGTATTGAACTTGATTATTACAATGCCTCCAACGAACTGAATAAGATAGATTTGCTTAGCATGGGACGCTCTTCCATAACCGATAAGGATGTCTTGAAAAGCTTGGGCACCACAAGAACAGGAACCTTGATTGATTTTTACAGAGCTTTGGGAAAGAAACAGCTAAAACCTGCTCTGGAAGCAATGGATAAAATGCTTTTCGCAGATTGGGAGCCACTTCAAGTGTTTTTCCATTTCAATAAGTTCTTCTTAATTATTTGGCGTATTCTGCTTCTTAAAAAGGCTCACTTGTCTGACACTGAGATAATCTCTAAACATCTGGCAGATTTATTCCAAACTCAGAGACGGGAATATGTAGATTTCTCAAAAAGCTACAACCTCGCCTCCATGGAGGATATTTTCGCTATATTACTTGAAACTGATGCCCAATTTAAGCTCACTGTAGCAGAAGCTAACGTCTTGTTATGTAATTGTCTCATCAAAGCTCTGGAGGCGTAGGATGCGTGAAACAGGCATCTTGCTGCATATTAGTTCCCTTCCCACAGAGTTTGGCATAGGTGATTTTGGTCCTGCTGCATATCGTTTTTCTGAGTATTTGAAAAAGGAAGGCTATCGCTATTGGCAAATACTGCCGATAAACCACTGTGGATATGGTAATTCTCCCTATAATCCTATTTCTGCCTTTGCTTTATCGCCCTACTTGATAAGCCCCGAGCTACTTTACCAACAGGGCTTAATTAGCATAGGTGTCTTGGAAGCTGCCAAATTACCCAGCAGCAAAACAGTTCACTATGAGAGTGTTTACAAGGCTAAAGACAAACTTCTTGCCATCGCAGTGGAAAACTGGTTTCTTAGCAACGATGTTGATAGCTACATAGAATCCAGTCCTGATACTATTAAACCCTATCTAGCTTTTCAGGTTCTCAGCCATATTTATGATGACAATGCCTGGTATGCATGGAATGAAGAACACAGACATTATTCTGAAAAACTATACAACGACCTATGGCTGCATAACAATGAATATATGCGCTCCATTGCTGCGTATCAATGTATTCTGCAAGAACAGATATCGTTACTGCGAGCAGTGCTTAAAAGAGATGGCATAGTTTTGGTGGGCGACATGCCCTTGTATCTTTCCTATGAAAGTGCAGAGGTATGGGCGCATCCCGAATTGTTCTCTCTGGATGAGCATGGAGTTCGTATTCACTATGCAGGTGTTCCACCTGATGCTTTTGCTTCCGATGGGCAACTATGGGGTAACCCGATTTACAAATGGGATGTTCTTAAAAGAGATGGCTTCAAACTCTTCATGAATAGAATTGCTCTTGCTCTAAAATCTATAGATATCCTAAGGCTCGATCACTTTATCGGTTATGTGAATTACTGGCAAGTAGATAGCGAATACTCTGATACGGGAGAAGCTACTGCACCTATAGGTGCTAAAAATGGACGTTGGGTAAGTGCTTTGCCTCATGACTTTTTTACGACTCTATGCAACAAATTTGGGAAAGAACGTTTTATTGCAGAAGACCTTGGTATCCTGAACCAAGATGTTTGCCGTATTCGCGACGATTTTGGCTTCCCCGGAATGATAGTATTGCAGTTTTGTTTTGAAGAGAGCGTCCCCCAAGTTCGGGAATATCCTTACGATCGTTGGCTATATACGGGCACTCATGATAACTCAACCCTGCGAGGATGGTTTGAATCCTTATCTGTTGATTCACCAAGCATGAATCACCTCAAACAATACTGTGCAGCAAACATGAACAAGGTTTGTCATCAAAGTCCTACTGCCGAAAACATTCACGTAGTAATGAAAAACATTGCCTTAGCATCTTCCTGTGAAAAGGTGATTATTCCCTTTCAAGATATTCTTGGTTTGGACGATTCAGCACGCATGAATATCCCCGGCACTGCCCTTGGCAACTGGCAGTGGCGTATTGATAACGATAATAACGAGCTTTTCTAAAGCGACTGATGTTATATTCATAAAACAGAACCATCATTTAAGATGGTTCTGTTTTCAGTAGTTTTGCCATATCTTAGCATCTGTATTTACAGCCTATCTCTTTTCAAAAGTTGCTGTGAAATGCCGCATAATATCGGCTTCGTACTTTATCGTCAGTCCTTTTAGGCTATTCTTGCGATCCCAAACTTGCTTTAAGCCCCAAGCAACCACATCCATATGGCTGTTTGTATAAACTCTACGAGGTATGGCAAGACGTAGTAATTCCATTTTGGGAGGTCTTTCATCACGAGTAATTGGGTCTCTATCGGCTAATACTGTACCTATCTCCACTCCTCGCACTCCGGCTTCGATGTATAGTTCCACCCCTAAAACCTGGGCAGGATAGTGTAACTGCGGGATATGAGGCAGGAAGTTTTTGGCATCCACATATATGGCATGTCCGCCAAAAGGCTCTATTAGGGGAATGCCTGCTGCTTTTAGCAAGTTGCCCAGATATGCCACCTGAGAGATTCTGGCATGAAGATAATCATACTCTGTGCCTTCTTGCAAACCCATTGCCAAGGCTTCCATATCTCTGCCACTCATTCCGCCATAGGTTATGTAGCCTTCAAACATGATGTTAAATGTAGCGCAATTGCGATAGAGCTGTTGATCTCTCATAGCGATAAAACCACCCATATTGATGATGGCATCTTTTTTGGCGCTCATAGTCATCCCGTCAGCATAAGAAAACATCTCTTTCACAATCTCTTTGATGCTTTTTTCAGCATAACTAGGTTCACGGGTTTTGATAAAATAGGCGTTTTCAGCAAAGCGGGCAGAATCAAAGATGAGAGGAATCCCGTTTCTATTGCAAACGCTGTGCACTGCTTTAATATTCTCCATAGACACTGGCTGTCCACCTCCGGAATTACAGGTAACTGTAAGCACCATCAAGGGTATCTTGTTTTTCCCATGTTCGCGGATGCAATGTTCCAGTTTGCCTATATCGACGTTTCCTTTGAATGGGTGATCCAAAGTGGGATTCTCAGCTTCTGCAATTGTACAATCCACCGCGGTAGCTCCACGGAATTCAATATGTCCTTTGGTGGTATCAAAGTGTGAATTACCGGGGATGATATCACCCCTTTTGATCATCGCAGAAAACAGCACGTTTTCTGCTGCCCGTCCCTGGTGGGTGGGCATTACATAGGGAAAGCCGGTGATGTCATTGATTGATTGCTTCATTTTGAAAAAGCTTTTTGACCCGGCATAGCTTTCGTCGCCAAGCATCAGTGCCGACCATTGAATTGCACTCATCGCCCCAGTACCGGAATCGGTTAACAAATCAATATACACATCTTCCGCGGCAAGATTGAAAAGGTTGTATTCTGCTTCAGCAATCTTTGCTATTCTTTCTTCACGGGTTAACACCTTAACTTGTTCCACCATTTTTATGCGCCATGGTTCAGCGTATGGCATTCCACTCATTGGTTCTCCTTGGTATTTTATTTTATACATTTATCCTAGTATCGTCGTGTTAAACTATCCACTGTACAACTTTCACCCTAAAACCTAAGCTGAAGTAAATCACGTTTACGTCAAGTAGTTTATGCTCTTGTATTATATCTAGTTCAATTTTCATTGACAGGTTCTATCGCCTGACAAAAGGTGAAATTGTTGAAGAGATTACTCAGCAAGATAATAATACGATATTCGCAGAGAGGACAAACATGAACGAAACCGCTGGCAAAAGATGTGATTTGCAACGCAAGAATGACTTTATTCAAGCACTATTGAATCTATATTATGCTGAATCACAAAATTTATCCTTAGTCAATGCAAGAACCGATTTGTTATCCTTTTATCTGCATAATGATGAGATGTGGGAGTTTAATGATTGTAAAAACTATCCTGATAAGTTTGCCGAATCAGTTTCATTAATGGCTGATTATCAAAAGTATAAACCCGAAAACCTACAGAGTTTGTTGCAAAGCATAAATGAAAGAACTGGGAAAAGCAAAGAGAATGGAGTGTACTACACACCTGAGGATTTAACGAGTTTCATAGTGCTGAATTCTTTAGTAAAAGCACTGCTTAAGATAGCGGATGTTTCCTTAGTTAATGAAAATTCCGTAAAACAGTATCTCAGTGAATTCAGCGATAAAAACAAGTTAGCTATTATGATAGCGAAATTGTCGATATACGATCCAACCTGTGGAACTGGTGCATTCATCGTTAAAACTCTTGAGACTAAACTAAATCTTATTCAACACTTGGGCATAAACATCGATGAGGATATCATTTCTGCGATAGTAAGTTCTTTACATGGAACCGATTTAGATAACTTCTCATTGTATGTATTAAAGATACGTGTTATGCTGTTATGTTCAAACTTTTCATCGGCAAATATGTTAAAACACTTGGACAGCATAATGGACGCAAATTTCACAGTGTGTAATGTATTGATTCACAAACCATTAATTAAATATGATGTTATTGTTGGAAACCCACCTTATGTCGAGAGTAGCAAACTCGATTATAAAGAGAAAACTCAATACGGAAATGTTTATGCCGACGTTTTACACCATAGTTTGGACTATTTAAAAGAAGATGGTGTTTTAGGAATGGTGATTCCTATCTCATATATCTCCACGAAAAGGATGGCAAAAATCCGTAGCTTGTTTGAGTTGTGCACAGATCATCAGATTGTGTTAAGCTATTCAGACAGGCCTGATTGTCTATTTTCTGGAGTTCATCAAAAACTAAATATTCTGTTTGCTAAAAAGAAGAAATCAGCTCTACACAAAGTATACACCTCAGATTATTGTTACTGGTATGCTCAGGATAGAAACAAACTCTTCCAAGATGTATGCATTTACGAAAACAAAGTACGCTTACCCGATTGCTATTTGAAACTGACCAGTGATCTTGAATACTCGATATATGAGAAAGTAACTTCGTTTACGGAGAGCATAAGCCAAATTACGCAAAAATCTGGAGATGAGATTTTATACGTTAATATGCGAGCCACATATTGGATTAAGTCCTTCATTACAAATCCTGGTGAATCATCAGAATATAGTAAATTCGCTTTTACCGATAATAGTATTCACTTGGTGAATTGCATTTTAAACTCAAGCCTGTTTTGGTGGCATTGGGTAAAGATATCAGATTGCTGGCATCTGACAAATAAAGAACTTACAACCTTTACTGTTCCGGATATTGATACAAATAGTGAACAGAAACTTGTGGAGCTATCCCTGAAAATAGATGCTGAATTGCAGAGGACAAAACAATACATCGGCAGCAAACAAACAATGTATGAGTTTAAGCATAAATTGTGTATAAATACGATAGACTTAATCGACAACCAATTAGCTGAGATTTATCATTTATCCCCCAAAGAATTGGAATATGTGAAATCATATAAGAGGCAGTATAGAACTGGAGAAAAAACAGTTGAATAGGGTTTTATCCGCGATAGACTTGTTTGCCGGAGCAGGTGGATTTTCCACTGGTTTTATCAAGGCGGGTTATCAAGTTCTTGCAGCAGTGGAATATGATAAACAGATAGCCTCTACTTTTAAAGAAAATCATCCGCACACGGATACTTATGTAATGGACATCAAAGAAGTAGCCGAAAAAAGGCTGTTACTTAGGTACAAGCCTGATGTTATAGTAGGCGGACCACCCTGCCAGGGGTTTTCTATGGCTGGAGCAAGAATAAGACAGAATTTCATAGATGACCCACGGAACTTTCTTTTTAGGCATTACTTCAAAATCGTACAACAGCTTATGCCCAGCTATTTCATTATTGAAAATGTTAAGGGTCTTCTAACTATGGACAAAGGTGCAATAATAGATGAGATTATCCGCATATTCAATGACCCACTGAACTTTGCGGGGAACAAGTATCATATAAGCTTATCGGTGATAAACACAAGCAGATTCGGTATTCCACAGATTCGAGAACGTGTGGTAATGGTAGGCAGCCTTAACTCTGAGATTTATTTAGAAGAAGATATTGAACATATTAGAGAAATAATCTTACGCGAAGATAAACACTTCTTCTCAAACTATACAGTATGGGACGCTATTTCCAATCTTTCAGATGCCCATAGTGAAAATGGTGTTGTGTTTGTGAAACCTACAAACATATATCAGGAATCCCTCTCTGCAATGGATAATGTTTGTTTTAATCACACTTTACCTTCACATGCAAATAGAACTGTACAGAGGATGAATAAATTGAAACAAGGTGAAAACTATCAGCAGTTGGATGAGGTAATTAATTCAGTACATAGTGGTTCGTATGGTCGCTTGGAAATCGATAAACCCGCACCAACAATTACCACAAGATTTGATACACCTTCCGGAGGAAGATTTATCCACCCCATCCACGATAGAACATTATCCCCTCGAGAAGGTGCACGTATCCAAAGCTTTCCAGATGACTTTTTATTCAAAGGGACAAAAAGCTCTGTCTATAAGCAGATTGGTAACGCAGTTCCACCCAAGCTCGCTTATTTCTTTGCACGCTTGATAAAGTTTAAACTTCAGGGAGGTTGATCAGTGAAACGCAAGGCTTATTTGGAACAACTGTTAAAGAAAAGCCATGCCTATGTGTGGCATTTCACCAAACAAGATTCATCCTTTGAACACGTATACAAGGCAACCCTTATATTTGATGAGTGGAAAAGAAAACACGCACATGAATCACTTGAAGTGTTCTTTGGTAAAATCTCATCAGAGCACGGTGTTCGCAATAATTACAGAATGCTAATAATTGCACAGCATTATGGGTTGTTGACGAAAGAACATGATTCATACAAAGACGAAAAGGTAACAAACGTTTTTGTAAGGCTAAAAGAAAGCTGGAACACTCAAGAAAGATACGCGATTATCTCAGAGCAATCAATTAAAATGAGACTTCCATCTATTACGGACGGAATCAAGGGACCCCACAGGAAACCTGGAAACAATGTTTATCCCGTTGTGTTCATGTATCAAGTACTTAGAGAGCTGTTAAATAGGAATATACATTCGATATCTAAAAACGAGTTGTATCTATTTGTGATGACTTTTTACTCTCACTCTGAAGTAAACAAGGCAGTAGAACTTATCTTAGACAGAAAATATCCACTTTCTGATAAGGCGATAAAAGAGCTGCTTGGTGACTATAAGGATGCATCAAGGATTATCTCTATGATAGCGAAATCCGTATATCTCTTTAACTTAGGAGACGAGGTATCAATAAATCAAGACTATATGCGTGTCATGGATAAATTCTTGGCTAAGAACTTCGGCATACTTACTCAAGCACTTAAATCTGAAGAGTCATACAAGGATTTTTTAACTAACATCCAGGGTTTCAATGTGTCACTCTGTCCAGAAGCGTTATTCCTTGAAGACATTATAGATGATGACAAATATGGAGCGGAAGTAAATGCTCTGGGAATTATCGGCACTGATGAAGACCTTACAAAATATAACGATAACTACAAGCTTGCTCCAGTAAAAAGCAGCACAAACAAGTCTGGCTATGCAACGAATGCCGCAATTGGGAAAAGAGCTTTGGCAAGGGCTGAATATAAATGCGAGTTAGACAGTTCTCACTTTACTTTTGTCTCAAGATTTTCTAAGAGAAACTTCACAGAGGCACATCACCTTATACCAATGAGCAAACAAGATAAAGTGCTGGCGGAGTGGAATGTAAATTTAGATTGTTATCAGAATATTGTATCTCTGTGTCCCAATTGCCATAGATCTGTGCATTACGGAAAAGAAAATGACATAAAGAAAGTCTTAAAGAAACTGTATGATATTAGGAAAGATGAGCTAAAAGGAGTTAATTTAGACCTCACTTTCGAGGATTTCTATAAGCTGATTACGACAAAGTGAATACTCGTTTATCGGTGTAGATGGCACTTAATAATGGTACAACTTGGCACTTGAAATTGGTACAGTAGTGCCAAGTTGTACCATTATTAAGTGCCATCTACATACATATATTTAAGACCACGCATCCCCCCGAAATTTTTCATGCTAATCTTGTAGATGCTTAATATGAGCGGATTGGCATCCTGTGGTTGCTTGAAAATGTAGTAACCCAAATTGGCAACATATTGCTATATATACATATCTA
>JAQUJJ010000336.1 GCA_028681035.1 Candidatus Cloacimonadota bacterium | reverse complement strand
CTCCTTAACCGGCACCTGCGCCGTCAATCCACACGCTTTGCAGGCTTTGCAGAAAGTGTCCGGCCTTATCGATCATACGCTTCTGAAGCCGGATGCTACACGTGAGCAAATCACGAACCTATGTGAAGAGGCAAAGGAATACAGTTTTGCTTCTGTTTGCGTCAATCCCACAAATGTGGGCTTAGCTTCTGCTATTCTTAAAGGCACACCGGTGAAAGTGTGCACTGTAATAGGGTTTCCCCTGGGCGCAACTACTTCTATAGTTAAAGCTATAGAAAGCAGAGATGCAATCGCAAATGGTGCCTCAGAGGTGGACATGGTTATTAATGTTGGCGCTCTAAAGTCAGGGGATTATGATCTTGTAAAGAGAGATATTGAGGCTGTGGTAGACGCTGCTCATGGTAAGGCTTTGGTCAAAGTAATCTTAGAGACTGCTCTTCTTACAGATGAAGAGAAGGTGAAAGGGTGCCTTCTGGCAAAATTAGCCGGAGCTGACTTTGTGAAGACCTCTACAGGATTTGGACCGGGAGGAGCTACTGTTGAAGATGTCAGACTCATGCGCAAGGTAGTCGGATCGGAGATGGGCATCAAAGCGGCAGGAGGTATTCGAGATTACGAATCTGTGCGCAAAATGGTAGAAGCAGGCGCAACCCGGATCGGAGCAAGCGCAGGCGTTAAGATCATAAAACAAGCTCAATAGTCTGAATCTGGGTGGTCTGAATATGCGGAAGCAGGGAGGAACGTTTTTCCCTGCTTCCTATCATCATCGGTCAACCGGGCTTTCGCAAAGCGCTTGTTTGGACAATTCCGCTTGCGCGTTGACCGTGGCACATATGAGAAAAAACTTCAATTAGCTTTTCATTTCTTTCTTCCCGGCCATCTTCTAATTAGATGACTACTGAAAGCTAGTATAACCGCCTCCGGTTTCTGTATACCGGACAATGTATGGTATTATGGCATAGACATGCTAATGCCTATCCTTAGCAGGCATATTATTAAGAGTTGCCGGAAAAGAGTTGGCAGAAGTAGCCACAAGATGAGAGTCACAAGAGGAGGAAGGGAGGCTATACTTGAGTATGCGGTTCTTGCTGGAAATTTTCTCAGTATTTTTTAAGATAGGAGCATTCACGTTTGGAGGGGGCCATGCTATGGTTCCTCTCATTCAAAAAGAGGTCGTGGATGAAAAGGGATGGATTGAGGCTGAAGATTTCATAGACATACTGGCTTTGGCTCAGACCGCTCCCGGCCCGGTAGCTGCTAATACATCAGTCTTTGTAGGATATAAACTTGTTGGTATTCCAGGTGCTCTCTGGGCTCTCGCAGGGACAGTACTACCTTCTTTTATTGTAATTCTTGTTGTCGCTATATATTTCACAAAAATCACTGATTCTGCCATTGTAAACGCAGCTTTCTCAGGAATAAGGCCTGCAGTGGTTGCCCTCGTAGCAAGTGCGGCAATTAACATCGGCAAGACAGCTCTTCATGATCTTAAGGGAGTAGGCATTTGTGTTCTTGCTTTTCTTGCTGTTGCAGTTATGGGCATACATCCGATACCGGTGATCCTAGGGTCTGCTGCATTAGGCTACGTGCTCTTTAAAGATGATGAGGCTACCGGGTTGAATAACCAAGCTAAATAAGTCCAATCAAGTTGAATAAGCAAGTTCAACAATCAATCAGGCTATTAGGGGCTGACAAAATCATGACAAGTATTTTGTTTAAGCTGCTTTTCACTTTTGCAAAAATAGGTCTTTTTACATTTGGCGGGGGATACGCCATGATCCCCCTGATGGAAAAGGAAATCATTACAGCAAACAAGTGGCTGTCAATGAGGGAATTTGTTGACATTATCGCTATCGCTGAAGTAACTCCCGGGCCTATTGCTGTTAACTCCGCTACATATGTAGGCTACAAAATGGCCGGAGTTTGGGGTGCTGCCTTTGCTACGATTGGCGTAATTTTACCGTCATTTGTAATAGTCATTTCCTTAGCTTCCCTATTCTTGAAGTACAAAGACACTCTTACTGTGAAAGCTATTTCAAGAGGGCTTAGAGCGGCAGTTACTGCAATGATAGCAAGTGCAGCCTTGTCAATGGCTAAGGCATCCATTGTGGATGTTCAGGGAATAGTAATTGTCGGACTGGTAGTCTTCGGGATATTTAAGATGAAGATACATCCTATAATTTGCATTTTTTTAGCAGCCCTGCTTGCTATTGTCTTGTGGGGTGGAATGATGTTAGTCCCCGTTTTATAGCTATGTCTTCACATATGGTTGAGCCTTATGGGGAAACATAAAGCTGACAGGTGAACAAGGGGGGACTTCCAGTGCCGGCTAGGAAGAAAAAACCTGCTAAAGCTCGGGCCAAACGCCCGCTGGATTCGCTGAAGTACGAAGTTGCCAGAGAACTTAACCTCCCCAAAGAGGTGTTTGAAGAAGGCGATTGGGGTAATCTTTCTTCCAGACAGTGTGGGGCTGTGGGTGGCCAGATGGTTAGGAGAATGATAGAGGCTGCTCGAAAAGCCATCGCTGAGGAAGCGGCTGCTCAAGCCATAGCGGGATTCCAGTCCGGTCTAGGGCTTCCTCTGGAAACAGAACGAGATACGACACCTGAATCATAGTAGTATCCGGGGACTGGGTGTATAGACCTTAATCTAAGCCCGGTCCCTCTTTCTTTATTTGGGACCTATCAGATAAATTAAAAACCCATCAAATAAGCACATCAAGCTACAAGCCTTTTAATGGAATTGATCAAATTTTATGCAAATGACGTTAGTAAGACCATATATTTGAATTCATCCACTACTTGCCACTATTGCTACTGCCGTCTTCACTACCTGCGCTCTTGAATGT
>JAQUJJ010000335.1 GCA_028681035.1 Candidatus Cloacimonadota bacterium | reverse complement strand
TCTCCTTTTACGAAAGTACTTGGGGACAACTTTTTGTTAGTGCTGCAATTTATGCAATGTTTTTTTTCATGCTCAGTAGCGAAAACTCGTTTTCTGGGTGGTTGACTTACAATTACGCTGCGACGAGTTCTGTGATAAAGCGGAATATCTACAACACAGCGTAATTGTGAGTTAAAGCGAGTATTGTACGCAGCTGTTATTTTAACTCATAAAGCGGCGAATGTGTAGCTAACAGCAATTTATTTTGAAGATATCGTCGCCGCTTTAAAAGTCAAAATACAGAATAGGCATTCCCCAAAAAATAGGGAAGTGAAAAATGCAGATTACGCTTGACACAAAAACGACTATCTCAATACTCTGTTTTAGTAGAAAAATAGGAAGTATGAAAAGCAAACATGCTGCTATGTTTCTTTGGAGTATAAGCCCTTAAACATTGTATTTATTGTAAGGAGACAAGATGATATATAATAATCTGTTTGTTTATACCTTAAGAGAAAAGCTTGTTTCTCCTTCCATAACTCCGTCTATTGTCCGCATCCTGCAATTCACACTATTAAATATTCCATTTATAATGATAGAGACCGCTAATCCACAGATTTACGCTCTTCGTTCAAGGATAATCATCGCACATTATTCGGCTAGTGAGCTTATATCTGGACAAGTTAACTCTTACAAGCCCAAAACTAAACGTCTTAAGTATATCCGTGGAGCTTGTATCTAAGCTAAGCCCACTACATCTAAACTTTAATTCTTATAATTTCATGTACTCAAAGGAGTAGTGATGAAAAAAAACCTCATCATATTCTTGCTGTTGCTGTTAACAGCAAGCTATGTATTTGCATTGCCAGTTACCAAGGCAGATGCAAACCGTGTAGCACGTAATTTTATTATGGAAAGAATGGGTTCAAACTACAGTATATCAGAAACTATCGCCTTAGATTCTGGATACCCAAGCCCCTATATTTATGTGATCAACGTAAAGCCCAGTGGTTTTGTGCTGATTGCAGCAGATAATGCTGCCACGCCTATCATTGGCTATAGCACAGAAAACACTTGGAACGAGTATGAGATTCCGATTCAATTGCAAGATATGTTAAAGAATTGGAACGACCAGATGCATGCTATCGTTACGCAAAGTATGAGTGCCGATGCCAGCATTTCTCAGCTTTGGAGCAGGTACAATGTAGATACCAGCCGTTTCACTCCCAATCGCAGTTTCCGCGATGTAAGCCCTCTGATAACCTCTACCTGGGGTCAGGGAACATATTATAACTCCCTCTGCCCCGCAAGCACACCAGTTGGTTGCGTTGCAACTGCCATGTCTCAGATTATGCGCTTTTGGCGTTATCCTGCGGTAGGTTCTGGTACCAAAACCTATACACACCCATCTTATGGTGTGCAGACAGCTAATTTTGGTTCTACTACCTACAACTGGGGCGGTATGCCAAATTCAGTTAGCAGCACCAATTCTTCAGTTGCCACTCTTTGCTACCAAGCCGGTGTATCTGTAGAGATGGATTACGATCCTGCTGGTTCAGGTGCATATAGCTAAGATGTTCCCAATGCCTTAATCACCTATTTCAGATATAACAGCTCAGCTTCGCTCAAGACCAGATCTTCTTATTCCGAGAGTAACTGGGATGCTTTGATGAAGGGAGAAATTGATAATGGACGTCCCATTTATTATGGTGGCTCGGGTAACGCCGGTGGTCATGCTTTTATAGTAGATGGTTATACCGGAACCAACCTTTTCCACCTCAACTGGGGCTGGGATGGCTGGTATAATGGCAATTTTACCCTTGCTAACCTTAACCCCGGCGGAGATACCTTCAATAACTATCAACAAGCAGTGATCGGGATTCAACCTGGTGTTTCGAGCACAACCCTTAGCGAAGGCTTCGAAGGCGCAACCTTCCCGCCTACCGGCTGGACAAATAGTGGATTTTCACGCTCCACAACCAACAAAATTACCGGTACCTATTCGGCAAGATACAATGCTACTGCCACTGGTACAACTCAAAGTGGAAAGCAACTTCGCACATCCAAACTTTCCGTTAATGCAACATCTCCTGCGTTGACCTTCAAAGCAAGAGCAGGCACAACTGCCAGAAGCGAGAAGATAAAGGTTGGCTATTCCACTACTGGTGCCGCGCCCTATACTTACTTCGGCACACAGGCTTCGTTAACCAATGCTGCACTAACCTTCACATATGCCACCAATGGCCTCACCCCTGGCGACTATTACTTTGTCTTTGAGACCTATTGCTCGCTTACTACCTCAGCAAGTAGAACATGGATAATTGATGAAGTAACAGGGCCTGATTTGGGGCCCATTGCTTCATTGAACATCTCATCTTGGGCTGCAGGCTCGGTTTCCCCTGGGGATGCTGTTTATTCTGGTGACACCTTCCAGCTTTCCAATACCGCAGGTGGAGCTTTAACCATTACCAGCATTACCAATCTTAGTGCTTCTCCCTATAAAACCAATCTCAACCCTGGCATTAGCTTGGTAGCAGGTCAGGTACATGAATTTGGTTTCAGCTTTGATCCCATAAGTTACGGTGTTGCAAATCAGTCCTTCGTAATTACCACCAATGGTGGAACACTTACCATAACCTTAACCGGTGGTGCCTTATCCACTGTGTTTTCAGATAGTTTTGAAAGCTATAGTGATTTCGCTACCACTTTCACTCCCTGGACAACTTATAATGGTGACGCCGGAACACCCGGTGGTATTGACGGTGTAACTATACCCAATTGGTCAACAATGAATAGCTGGATGGTGTTTAATCCTGCTACAACCACTCCTGCTGTAGGAGCAGCCGCTGCGCATATTGGTTCCAAATATGC
>JAQUJJ010000334.1 GCA_028681035.1 Candidatus Cloacimonadota bacterium | reverse complement strand
TTTTTTGTACACTTCATTCGGGTCAAACAGCGGGTTGGAGTGTTCCACCCATGCCCCGTTTTCCCACTTGACGTAGAAACAGCTGCGATTGCCGGTGTGGCAGGCGGCCAGTCCGTTCTGTTTTACCTTGATGACCACCGTATCGGCATCGCAGTCGGTCAGTACTTCCATTACTTCCTGCGTGTTGCCGGACTCTTCACCTTTCATCCAGTACTTGTTGCGGGTGCGGCTGAAGAACCAGGTCTTGCCGTCCTTCAAAGTCAAATCAAGGGTCTTTTTATCCATAAAGGCCACCATAAGAACCTCTCCGTTCTGGTAGTCCTGGATAATGGCCGGGATCAGCCCCCCCATTTTATCGAAATCGATTTTAATCACGCGACGCCCCCATATGGATTGATGTAAATAAAAAATGCCCTGAAAATGTCAGGGCGTTTTGGAGAATGGTGGCGGTGCAGAGTTTTGAACTCCGGACCTAGCGAATATGAGTCGCTTGCTTGCTAACCACCTGATACTAACGTGCTAATGCCCTGTATGCTTGTCTATGGAATGTCCAGTTTGTATAAAACTACCGTTGATTTGTGGACCTTTTTGTGGACCCTTTTGATTGATAGAAACATTTATATTTACTAGCATATATCCTCAAAGTCAAGCTTCCAGCACTATAGCGAATTGACGGAGCCAGATGCGTATTAATCTGAATATGGTATAATTCACTGGAATCATCTTGTGGTAAAGGAGAGCAGCCATGTCATTGACTAAAAGCTGGTATACTTTCGATGAAGCCGTATCCAAATTTGGTGTTTCCGCTAAGCAGCTTCAAATATGGGTGGAAAATGGAGTGGTTCGTACGGAAGAAGGTAAAGGTAAGGCAGTTATGCTTAATGGCGATGACATCGAACTGGAATTGAATCTGGTCCCTTCGGTATGATTCCATGAGGCTGTTTATTACTAAAGTATGGAACTGGTGGGATGTCGCTATTTTGAAGTGGTGTTGCCTTCTGTATGGTATTGCTGTGGGTGCTTACTTCCATGAGTATGTCATGCCGTATATCTGGATAATACTTATGGCAGCAATTCTGCTGACGATCCGACCTGCAATTGCGTACTGGAAAAATTAGCCGGCTTCCTCCTGCCCGTCAGGTTTACTCTTGAGGATATAACCAGCTGCCTTATGTGCACACTGGCCGCACGTTATCAGAGATCTTCTTGCCTCACCGTATAACGATCTTGCCGTATGCCTGATAAGCGGTACTTTCCTTGCGTTCTCAATAAACAAAGATAAACTAACAGAAACGATGATCACCTTGTGGAGGAGAAAAAATATGGCATGTATCAATGCTGTACACATACACATTGGCGATAAGAATGTTCCCGGCCCGGTCTACGTATTTTTGCAATTAAATGACTATTCTACCGACTGTAATGGTGAAATCCTGCTTACAGCTAACCTTGCCACCGTAAATGAAGTAGATTCAGCAGTAGAGCATCTTATTGAAGAAATACAGGAAGCAGGTAGGGCAGCGAAACGCATTCTTTCAAAATCTCACAAATACGGTTCTATCCCGCAACCTTTGTTTGGGGGATAGAACCGAAATTCAATACTAATAAGTCCCATTAGCAATTATTTGATAAGGTTTATTAACTACAAAGTTAGTATTGGTGACAGTATCTGTGAAATAATAATTAGCTGCAACGCCAAGATCTTGTATTGGTAAAGTAGAGATTGTATACTTTATACTTACACTCTCTCCCGGGGCTAAAAGATTATTATTTAACAAGGATGCATTAGTTGTTGATGATACAAGATTACCACCATTTGTAATTTCGTATTTTGATAAAATAAATGTTTCGTTAGAGATGTTTTTAATATTAGAACTGAATGATGACCCAGGTTGAACATACCCATCAATACTGGTACCTGCTCTTGCGATAATCATTGAAAACAATAGTCTCAGGTCTGTCACAGATTTTATCGTAACAACAGATGGAGCACTATCAATTTTTCCATCATTAACAACTAAGTTTATTACATAACTACCATCTATGTCGGGTGTAAATGCCGGATGAATGGATGTTGTATCCGATAGCACAGCGTTGCTTCCTGCTGGTTTTGATGTAAAAGACCAGGCATATGATAAAGTATTTCCGTCAGCATCACTGCTTGCGCTGCCGTCAAGAGTTAATAGTCTGCCGGTTCTTACATTCAGTTCGGTTCCGGCATTTGCAACTGGAGCCGAATTAACACTGCCACTACCGCCTCCGCAGCCAGCCAAACCAAGCACTACGGTAACAAACAATACCAGCATAACACTCATAATTTTGGTTCTCACGTGATACCTCCTGGTTTTAATCAAGTAGGGACTGTTTTAAATAAACAGAATTCTCAAGCTCTCCCTCCAGAACTAGTAAACACAAAATATGCCAAATCGAGGAAGGTTAAAGTTATGTGTAAAAGCAGTATGTTATGCTGAACAATGGGGATAATGCGGGAGTGAACTATTGTTAGATAATTCTTTGGTAATATTCTTCTCTTGAAGTAACTGCTCAATAAATAATGTAAAAACAGGAGTGTTAACTTTATTGCCGGTGGGAGATTCTCAAACGGGAAATTTACCTGCTGTCCCACGTGATTTTTGTGGACCTGCAGATGGAAAAGGTAGGGTGCATATAGAAAAAGCCCTGTAGCTATAATAGCTTACAGGGCTTAATCAGGTGATGGTGGCGGTGCAGAGATTTGAACTCCGGACCTAGCGAATATGAGTCGCTTGCTCTATCCAACTGAGCTACACCGCCATTTGAAAACGCCCCTTAGGTTGGTAATACCAAAGGGGCGATAGTATTTTGGTTGCGGGGACAGG
>JAQUJJ010000333.1 GCA_028681035.1 Candidatus Cloacimonadota bacterium | reverse complement strand
TGCCAACGCTTTCTCAGGCTTTGCCGGCTCTGCTATCTATATTAGCGGCGGTACTGAAATCACCATTCGCGAAAACCGCATCCAGAATCTGGGCATTATGCAGAGTAAAGGCATCACGCTTTACAATGCAAGCTACAGCGGGGGAACAAGATGCCTGATTGCCAATAACACCATCAAGATAAATGCAAGCTCCTGTACAGGCATAAATATTGGCGGAAACGGCATCAACACCATCAATAATTCGGTACAGGTTACAGGCGTTAATTCCCAAGCCTTTTACTGCTATGAGCTTGTCAGTTACAACGATATCGTGAACAACATCTTTGTCGTGGATCAGGGCTATGCAGTGGAGATAAGTTCTTACACCGCTGCTGCCGATAAGGTGATAGATTACAACTGCTATTACAACGAAGGCAGCGCTTTTGTAAAGCTTGGCAGCGTGTATAATAGCTTAAGTACCTGGCAAGCTGCCTGTCCCACGCTTAATCAGCATTCACTTAGCTTAAATCCCCATTTCACCGCTGATTTGCACAGCGGAAGCGCTTGGCTAAGAGAAGCGGGATTAGTACGATCTGAAACTCCCGAAGATATCGACGGCGATTCCAGAGGCACCAGCTATGACATTGGCGCAGACCAACAAACGGGCGCACTGGTGGATACCAGAATGGCGGGAACATACAGCGTTGGCGCAATAGGCAACAATTTCTCTTCCATAGAAGCAGCCATTGCCGCGATAGAGCTAAACGGCATTTCCGCACCCGTTGTAATCAATATCACTCTGGGAACTTACACGGGGTATTACACAATGCACGAATACCCCAAAGCCAATCCCAGTTATGGCGTTAGCTTTGTGGCATGGGAGGGCAGCAGCTTTGTGCTAAACCCCACCTTCGACACAAGCGCAGAGAACTTCTTTTTCCACCTTGTAGGTGCAGACAGGCTAAGCTTTAGCGGCTTTAATCTGAGCCGGCAGACAAACAACAAACCCAGCTCTTTCTTTTTTCTGGATGGTAGATGCGACAACATTAGTATCACTGCTTGCAATTTTGCCCTGGCTGGCTCTTCGAACAACACTGCAACCGCCATCAATACCAGCACCAGCGAAGGCAGCTACCTCAGCGTAACTGACTGCACCTTTACAAATGGCTATGCCGGGCTTATAGTTACAGGTTCTTACTATGGAACTATCAGCTACACCAATTTAGCAGTTAGCGGCTGCACCTTTACCGGCACCAACAACCCCATCTCAGTGCAAAAAGCCGTTAATCTAAACATCACACATAACCAATTTGCTGCTAACACTCAAGCATTAAGTCTATCTTACATCACCGGAACCAGCCTGGTGACATACAATAAAATCCGCAGTTCAGGTTTTGGCAGTGTGACTTGCGTTAGCCTAAGCAATTGTAATGGCAGTGCCGCAATCCCCTTCCAGCTTGTCAACAACCTAATTTATACAGACCAAAACAGTGCTCAGGCAGTAGTAGCCATGAGCATCGGAAATTCCAGCTACATCAATATGAACCACAATACCCTAATCTCAGACAACGTAACTTCAAACGAATATGGCGGTGCCTTGGTTCTTGCCAGTGTAAGCAATTCCAAATTCAAAAACAGTATTTTCTCTGCCCCTCAAAGCGGATATGCTGTAACAATAGACACCAACTCTTCCAATTTGGAGTTCTACAGCAATGCCTATTACAATAGTGCCCGTTACCTGGGGATAAATGGCAGCAACACATATAGTAGCGAAGATTTTATCACCACTCAGCTTGGCGATCTGTATGGCGTTTTTGCCAACCCTCTGCCCAATCAGAATGGCTACACCCAGTGCACATATCTGCGTGATAAAGGCAACGGGGTGGAGCTTACTACCGATATTGACGGCAACAGCTTTGGTGCCATTTCAGATATTGGTGCTACGCTTGTGCCCAATTTTGGCGCAGCGTTCAGCGGCATAATCGAAGTGGGGCTCGGAAAGCAATTTACTACCCTGGATGCAGCTCTGGAAGCCCTTATGCAAAGAGGCATTTCTGCCGATGTTACTCTTCAGGTTGCCGGAGGCGAACAAAGCCTTTCTGCCACTCTTGGCTACATCCCCAATTCGCTTCAGTATAGCGTAAGCATCACTGGGGCAACGGTTGGCAATGCACCTATCTTTGTAAATACCGCAACTACAGAGGCAGATAACTACATCCTAAAGCTGTATAACACCAGCAAACTTAGCCTTAGCAATCTTGCCTTTAGAATGAACACTCCCGCGTTCTCCAAATGCCTTGATGTGCAGCGTTTTACCCGCAACTTTAGCATAGACAACTGCACTTTTTCCACTTATCCAAACACCCAAACCAGCCAAAGCAGCGCTGCCGTGTATGCCGCAAACGCTATCATTACAGGCTTCACAATCAATGATTCTAATATAATCAACAACCCTGCCGGGGTTTATGTCTATAACTCGAACTCTGCTGAGCTGCTGAATACCGGTTTTGAATTCACCAACAACACTCTTACTAATGTAGCCACGGCAATCTCGTTGAGCAATCTTAGCGCTCCAGAAGTTGTTGGCAATACAGTAGATAACTTCCGCAGTACAGGCATTTATGCCAATAATTGCAGCGACCTGTTTATTAGTGCCAATACCATTACCGGTAACGGCAATAGTGGCATTAACCTGAACAACCTAAGGGCGGGAATTGCAGTGCATAAAGTGTTCAATAACTATGTCCGCACAGGTGTGTCAACACCCTCTTCCCTGAATCTTACGAACAGCCCCAATGTGCAAGTGTTTTACAATACTTTGGTTATTGCCAACCCCTCCACGAATAGCCAAGCCTTCATTCAAAACGCAAGCAGTGCAGGCTTGGAGTTT
>JAQUJJ010000111.1 GCA_028681035.1 Candidatus Cloacimonadota bacterium | reverse complement strand
GCAAGGAATAGCGGAGCTATAGACACTAGTATTGCTTGGAATAGCACTCACTCATCCAGCGGTGCAATTACCATCCCACATGCAGTGGATGTAACTATGATCGATGAGCTAATCAACTAAGATGGGGAATAATATGAGTTCAAGCTATTCTAGATTGATGAAAGCAGAGGGACTAAGCGAAGAGGTTATCCGCACTTTTACTGCTTACTATGATAAACTGGTGCAAGGAGATAAAGGGCTGATTGCCAAGCTACAGATGCAAGCTCCCACATCTGATAATTTAATAGAATACGAACAGATTAAAGGCAACACCAAGCCTCAGCTATTGAAGCACACAGTAGTGATAAAGCTAAATGGTGGGCTGGGAACAAGTATGGGGCTTATGAAAGCAAAATCACTTTTACCAGTGAAGGGAAACATGACCTTTCTGGATGTCATCAGCAGACAGATATTAACCTTACGTGCCAGTTCAGGGTATGATATATTGCTATTGTTCATGAATAGCTTTAGTACCGAGGCTGATACCCTGAGTTACCTTAGCAAATACCCCGAATTGGGTAAGCAAGATATCCCGCTTTCTTTTATGCAGAATAAATTTCCCAGAATCCGACAAGATAATCTACAGCCTTTCGAAGCAAAAGACAAAGAACAAAGATGGAATCCGCCAGGGCATGGAGATCTCTACACGGCAATAACCTCAAATGGTCTCTTAGAAAAGCTCATCGCCGCAGATTACCGCTATGCTTTTGTATCTAATGCCGATAATCTGGGCGCAAGCTTGGATACATCTATTCCCGCCTACATGGAAGAACACGACATTCCTTTCGTTATGGAGGTGTGTAACCGCACTGCAATGGACAAGAAGGGTGGACACTTATGCGAAGATTTATCTGGGCAGTTAATGCTGCGTGAAATTGCCCAATGTCCGACAGATGAGATTGAGCAATTTCAGGATATAGATTACTATAAGTACTTTAACACCAATAACCTGTGGATAGATTTGAAAGCCCTGGAATGGCAATTGATTTCTGCAGATGGTTTGATGCTATTACCCTTAATCGTAAATCCTAAAACGGTGGATGGAACGGCAATATATCAACTGGAAACAGCCATGGGTTCTGCAATTAGCATCTTCAACAATGCCAAAGCTGTTGTTGTTCCTAGGGAACGCTTTGCCCCAGTAAAAAAGACAAATGATTTACTTGCAATATGGTCTGATGCTTATGATCTTAATGATCAATATCAGATTACACTAAAACGGGGGCTGGATAAATCTCCTACAATAGAGCTAGATGATGCTTACTACGCAACTGTAGATGCGATGCAAGCAAGATTTCCAAAGGGTGCTCCATCTCTTAGTGGATGCAAAGAGCTGAAAATAAAGGGTGATGTAACTATTTTGGAAGATGTGATTTGTGAGGGGAAAGTTTCTCTCAATGCGGCTTCCGCTGTGTTTGTTCGCAATTGTCTTCTTACAGGCGAAATGAAACTTGGTGAAATTCCAAACGGGGATAGTAACCCCTTAAGAGGCTAATATGGTTTCCAAAGCAACAAAAATTAGGTTGGGAATATTTCTGGCAGTAGGTTCGCTGCTGATAATCGTATTTGCTGCAGCGGTAGCAGGTAGCAAATTAGTGCAAAAAAGGGATATCTATTTCATTCAGTTCAAAAACTATTCTGTTAGTGGCATCCAAGTAGGTGGGGCTGTTAACTATCAGGGTATAAAAGTTGGCAGAGTAGAGAGTATAAAGATAGACCCCAAAGATGTTACTAAAATAACTCTCACAATAAGTGTAGAATCCGGAACTCCGATTAAAGCGGATACAGAAGCCTTGCTTACCCTGGCGGGCATAACCGGACTAAAGAATGTTGAAATTCGAGGCGGGACGAACGAATCTGCCTTACTAAAACCGAAAAGCTTTATCAAAGTGGGAACCTCAATGATCGATGATATCAGCGATCGAGCGGTTTCAATAGCTGAGAAGATAGAACTGATTGCTGCCAATATCAGCGACCTGACCAATGCCGAGAATCGCCAGAATATTGCAACCATTTTGGAGCAGACAAGTCTTTTGATTAGCTCAACCCAAGAGAACCTATCTACTACCCTTGCAAGTTTCAATAAAATTGCAAGCAATACCGCTAATGTTACTGAGAATCTTGGTAAGAACTTGGATATTCTAACTATAAATCTAACCAAGAACGTGGACGCAATTACTAGCAGCACTACAAATAATATTGATAATCTAACCAATGATACCAGAGCCAGTTTGGAGACCTTGACTAAAACCTTAAATGCAGAGCTTACTTCCATTACAGCAAACCTAGAGCAAAGCTTAAATCAAATAACTACTCAAAGCACATCACTGATGGAGGAGACACAATTCCAGATTAACAGCATTGGTGGTAACACAGATAAAATGATACTAGAGACCACCAAGCAGATAGTTACTACAAGTGATAATATCAATCGTTCTCTGGAAAAAGTGAATGCCATGCTAAGTACTCCCGGAGTGGATAGTTTAATGTATAATGTAGGTAAATTAGCGGGGAAACTGGCACAAACAGATTTGAATGCAATGGTTACAGAGCTTTCGGTTACCATTCAAAAGACAGGAACACTGATTACTACTTTAAACCGACTTGTAGTAAGAGGTCAGGGCGATTTATTGGATATCCTAGATTCCATGGCAGAAACGAGTGATAATCTAAAGGAGTTTACTCGTCAGATATCGGATACTCCCTCAATTTTGTTACGGGGTAATTAGGAGGAATTATGCGTAGATTAAGCTTGATAAATGTGGTGCTAGGATGTGTTTTAGTTCTTTTTTTACTATCAGGTTGTTTTGGCAAGGTTAATAAAACCGTTACCAATTACTATGTTTTGGACTATCAGAGTTCTGGCGAAAAGACGGAATTACGCCGCCCCACTAATACCGGTAAAATATTGGAAGTGTTAGACACAAACTTATCCAAAACATACGACCGTAATCAGATTGTGGTTAAGGAGAATTTTTACAGGGTTCAGTATTTACAAAACGATGTTTGGGCATCGAAGCTTAGGGATGCAATCCCCAATCTTGTTGTGCAACGTCTTCGTGCTTACAACTTGTTTGGGCAAATATCCCGCAATGACGTTCTGGATAAAAACCCTAATTTCTTCTTAGAGACTAATGTGCTAAATATCGAAAAAATAGAAGGCACAGAACCCAAAGCGTATTTGCGGATGGAATTCGTGATGCGTGATTCCAGTAATCAAGCGATAGTTTTGGCACACAGGAATGAACGCTATATGGAGCTTATTGATCCTTCCATGGTGTATCTGGTACAAGCTTTTAATGAAATGATTATGGAAGAGACCAATATCTTTGCCGCCAAATGCAATTTGTACTTTAGTGGCAAAAAGATTACTGATGGTCTGTCCAATGCCCCTAAAAACCAAGTAGAACGCTATGTATTTGAGAGTATGGCACAAAGTGCGGCTCAAATTACCTATGGAGAGCTTTCTGTAAAAACGAAAACAATTACTGATGAACAGATACGATATACTATTGAGGGTTTGGATAGCCTTAATACCGTGATTAGTATTGATGAACAATATATGAACGATGTAATACCTATGGTACCAGGGCGTTATCGGGTTACCGTAGATGAAGCAGGAGATATTGTAATACCTGTTGATATTAAGCCCAAACAACGTTCTGTCCTTATCCCGCAGTGGGGTGAATTGCAAGTGGTAATCTTAGACGAATCCAAAACAAGAGTGCGTACGGGTTACGAAATCTGGGTTAAGGATTTAATTGGGCTGGGTTACAAGAATTATAGCGGGGGAATGTTCTCTATGGGCGATGATGAAATAGGCTCGGTGGACAAACTCTGGCTATTACCTCCAGGCCATTATCTGGTTAAGTTAGGAGGTGGTTCTTGGAGTGATATGCGCAATTTCGCCACTGTTCCCTTGTTAGCAGGTGACAGAAAGACATTAACTATTATCGTTGATCCTAATGCTGAAATAAATGTCCTGATTGGTGCTGGTGTCTTTGTTGATGACGATCTTGGTTTGGGCTCAAAGCGGATTCACAGAGGTGCGTTGCATGGCAACGTCAGCGTTTCCTCAAATAACAATGTAGATAAAAAAAAGCCATTCATGAGTTTTAACGCTGCCGCTCAATTTGAAAACAAAGTTGATATACACGACCAAATACGCCCCTTTCATTTCACTTCAAGAAGTTTGTATAGTTTGGGATTAAACATTACAAATGATACAGATTTTCGGTTTAACTTAGATGATTATTCGTTAAAGAGCGTGTTATTGCTTTATCCTTTTGAAAAGCACGCTTTCTTGAAGAACTTCGCTTTTTACGGAAGGGCAGATCAAAGTACTCACTTCTTCGACGAAACCACCTTCTTTAGCGAGAACAAGAACTATATTCTAAGGGATAGCGAAGGGAACCAAGTGGCTTACAAAACTGATCAACCAAGTCTAAAGAGCAAAAAGGCTTTTTATCCCTTAAAGTTGAAGGAAGGGACTGGGCTTACATACCGCGTAAACTTAGGTGGCAATAGCTGGATGAGCTTGCGGGGAGGCTATGGATGGCAGCAAGATTATAATAACGATAGTTACACCTTCATTTCAGAAGTACCCGCCACGGCAACGATGCCCAAACACGATGTCTATCGGGAGGATTTAGATCGCAACTCCAAGGGCATTGAAAGTACTGTAATCCTCTCTGCTAATAACATCCTTAAGTTTATTAGCATAAACTCTACTTTAGATGTTCTGTTTCCGATGAACGCCTCAGAAAGTAACTATCGTCTTGAGAACGAGAACATTTTAAATATCCGTCTCTACCGGAATGTTTCGATGGATGTAAACGTGAACATTCAATATGACAAGGTAAAAAAGCCATGGGTTGTTTACGATGGCAGTTCCTTCCTTCGGATTTCTTTATTCTATTAGGGGACTAGATGCCTTGTAAATTAACTAATAACGTCCTGTACTTCATGGGAGAGCTTTCGGCAAAAAGCGTACCCCAATTGATGCAAGAAGTAAATGCTTTGCTTGGTAAAGATAAACCTGCGATGATAGATTTAACGGAAGTTAGTATTATCGATAATGCAGGGGTAGCATATTTGGATACTATCCAGCAAAAATATGCCAAGCAAGGAGTGCTGCTGCTAAAGGGTGCCTCGGCAGAAATTCAAGAGATAATAACTACCTTTTCATCCCTAAAACTTCCCTCGCCTGAACCTATTGTAAATATTGGCTTCTTCGAAAGTATTGGCAGCTCTGTGGTAGATGCTTACAACAGCATGTACCAGGCTATGTTGCTCGCCTCTGAAATATACTACTGGTCATTTGTGGGGATATTTAATCACAAAGGACAGCGTAAGGGCTCACTTGTACAGCAGGCAACGCTCCTCGGTTCTCAGGCATTGCCGATTGTGGCTTTGCTTTCCTTCATTATTGGTTTCATCCTTTCCCTTCAATCCGCTGTCCAATTACGCAATTTTGGCGCAAATGTATTTATTGCCGATTTGTTGGCGGTTACTATGGTTAGGGAAATGGGTCCCCTGATGACTGCTATTATTATTGCGGGGCGCAGCGGTTCCGCCATTGCCTCCGAAATCGCCACTATGCAGGTAACCGAAGAGATTGATGCTTTGAAGATGATGGCACTATCTCCTATTCGCTATGTGGTTGTGCCCAAGTTTCATGCCATAACCTTTGTTATGCCCATTCTGGTTGCTTTCTCCATTATGGTGGGCATGATTGGAGGCGGAATTATTGCGATTGGTTTCCTCGATCTTAGCATGCACACTTTTGTGTCTCGCTCTATAGACATCATCACGCTTAAGGATTTGGTAGTAAGCCTTGGTAAGAGCACAGTATTTGCCTGGGTGATTGTAATTATCGGCTCTTATTTTGGATTTCAGGTAAAAGGTGGGGCAGAGGGTGTGGGTAAAGCCACAACAGCTTCTGTGGTTGCTTCCATATTTGCGGTGATAATGCTGGATGCCATGTTCAGTTTGTTGTATTTATGATGAAAGATATAAAACCTATTATCTCTGTAAATAATCTCGTAGCCAAATATGGCGAGAAAGTGGTGCTGGAAGGTATAACGGTAGATATTCTTCCCGGAGAGGTTACGGTTATTCTGGGTGGCAGTGGTTGTGGTAAAACAACATTGTTAAAGAACATCCTGCGGCTATTCGAACCCTTTAGTGGCAGTGTGAAGTTTTGGGAAGAAGAGGTTCTGCAGATGGATGAGCATGAGTTTTCTACTGTCTTAAAGAAGATTGGCATGCTTTTCCAGAATGGTGCCTTGCTAAACTCAATCTCAATATACGATAACGTAAGCATTCCTTTGGAGTTACACACCAAGCTACCGCCTGATATCATAGATAAAATCATCAGAGTTAAGGTAAATCTTGTGGGGCTTACCCACGCTTTGCACCTTTTTCCTTCAGAGCTTTCAGGTGGTATGAAAAAGCGTGCTGCACTTGCCCGTGCGATGGCTATGGACCCCAAAATACTGTTCTGTGATGAACCATCAGCAGGGCTAGACCCCATAACATCTGCTGCACTTGATGAATTGATTCTTGACCTAAAAAAACAGCTTAATATGACCATTGTGATAGTAACCCATGAGCTTGCTTCCATTCACCGTATTGCCGATAAAATCATCTTTCTGGATGGTGGCAAGATGCTTTTTTACGGGACTTTAGCCGATGCCCAAAAAGCTGGTATTCCGCAGATAGATACCTTTTTCAGCGTCGGTAAGTTTTGAGCCTTTCCATCATTGCTGCCTTAGACAAAAACTCCCTGATTGGCAACAAAGGGACTCTCCCTTGGCATTTCCCTGAGGATTTGGCATGGTTTAAAGAACAAACCCTAGGCAAAGTTGTGGTGATGGGCAGAAAAACCTGGCTTTCACTCGGAAAGTCCTTACCTGGGCGTAGAAATATTGTGCTTACAAATAACAAGGATTTCTGTGCAGAAGGTGCCGAACTTGTCCATAGTGTGGAAGAAATACTTGCTGTCGCAAAACATAATGAAGTGTTCATCATTGGCGGAGCTGAAGTATTCAAACAGTTTTTACCATTATCAGATAAACTATACCTATCCTCCATAGATGCAGCTTTTGCGGGCGACACTTACTTTTCGCCCTATGACATAGAAGAATGGGCATTAACCTCTAACAAAAGCATCCTCAGCGCATCTGGTTGTAAGATAGTATTCAATATTTACCGCCGCATAACTCTATAAGCAAAATCTATCCCTGTAACCACAGCCGCCTCGGCTATTAGCACTAGAGGCGAGTGCAGGCAACAGCAGTTTGACTTACAATTTCGCTGCGACGAGGTTCCTAATAAGCCAAGATAACTATCGCACAGCGAAATTGTGAGTTAAACATAATACAGTACGCCGGATCAGTTGTTTTCTTTTAACTCATAAAGCGGCGATGCTGTAATGAGCAGTGTTTTAACGAAAATATAGTCGCCGCTTTATAAGTCAAAAGCCGATTTACTACCACAGACACTGTAATCACAGCCACCTTCTCTGTTAGCACTAGAGGCGAGTGCCTAATTATCCTAATTTAGCACCTGCTTAAGGACATCATAGAGACGTATAATCTCCCTATATCATCCATATGCAATATACGGTTGATATAGGGAAGATATATGGATGATATAGGATAGATACACATTGTAAAGCAAGGAAGATAAGATAATGCATTGAAAAATAATAATATATATGTAATGTGACAACGAAAACTGCAAATTGTGCAGGCAAAACTGCAAACTGTCGCATCGTAGTACATCGTAGGACATCCTTAACAAGGCCTTCTTAGAGTGTTTGTGACAAGATATCTGCAAATTAGATCACCGAAAATTGCAAATTGTGACAGGATACCTGCAAAACAAGTCAAGTCAGAAAGGGAAACCGATGTTTAGTAAAACACTGATTGAAGATATAAACAATTATTCTCAATAGCGTTAATGGGTAATTCTTGCTTGGGTCCTTAAGTATTCCAATGTGTTAAGATACTTACCGGCAACTTCTGGATGCATTGGGCTTTCATTTTGCGCGATTTGCAGAAAGTAATTGTTTTCATCTTCCCACTTAACACAATGAGTGCAAATTGTTTTACTTTTAAGCTTAATATCTCTTTTAATAAAAACATCTGAACCGACTAGCTCATCTTCAAAGTTTAGAAAGGCTGATGGTGTGAGAAATATGGCTACTTCCTGCCCTAGTTCGTGCCATGAAGCTGCATCGTCAATTGCAGGGCCAATAAAGACAGATTCTTTCTTTAGATATTCACCATAGCTCGTAGCTCCTCTTATTAAAAAACCTCTACCTAAACAAAGCTCAATCAATTTCTTTGAAACAGAGGCATGTGCGGCTAATTCAATTCTTTTGTTTTGAGAATCTGTACAGATTATAAAGGTATCTGATATCAAGTCAATTTGGATTGAAGCTTTATTACAATTCAGAAATTTATTTAAATCATTCCTCAATGAGTTGTTTTCTTCATGATTCTTTGACTTAAGTCTCTTTAAAGCATCCTCGACAGGGTCTGAGTTTAAATTTCTCATCTTATCTTCAAGATCAGGAAATATATGGAATTGCTCTTCAAGCATTTTGTAAAGATTTGATGCCTCCAGCCTTTTGCTAAAAGATATGATATCATCTCTAATACTTAAAAGTTTGTCTAATGCTGAGCTGTCTTGTCTACGCCAAATCCCTTTCCAGCCGATAATGTCAGCCAAAGTTACTAGACCTTTGATAGAGTTATCCATTATTCATCCTCAAAATCGAGTTCAGGAGTACCCTTTTCAGTATTTGATATCCACTCAGCAAGTTGGCACATAAGGCCAGCAATCTTATCAACAGCAACTTCTTTACTGTCGGCGAATTCCCATATCTCTTCAAAAAAGGATCCAATGTGAGTCGGGTAGTTTATTGAATCGTGCCTCAAACAATGTATAATCGCACTGCCTTCCTTATCTCCCATGCCACCTGTCATTAAGAAATCTACATTCCAGCCGTCCAGCGATCTTGAGACCATATATCGATCAAAATGCCCCCATCTTCTTGAATATACTGGAAATTCAAACTCATGCCCGAGGTTAACATCTCCAAGATATGAGTCTATTCTTTTCTTCTTTGGATTATCCGTTATGAACCAGTACAAGTCTTCAAGCATATGATAATGATCGTAAAACTTATGTAAGTCATTCTCGGGAATTTGTTCAGAGTTTATTAACAAATATTCCTCATACTCTGGTTGATACTTCCAATGTAATGGGGGCGCTAATGGGGAAACTAAGTCAATTTTCTTATTAAACTCTTCATAACCTCGCGATGACAATTCTTGAACAAGGGCTGCGGCATCTTCAAAGAGCCTGATAAACTCATCTCTCTGACAATCCTCATTCTTGTGCTCATTGTGGTTTTTGATGTATTGAGATATCCTATCCTTGGCATTTTTTGTTAATGAGAAACTCTCACCAGTACTCTTAAAATATGGGTTAGGGCTATTGATTAATCTAAAATCCGATTCTCTAAAGAATAATCTCTTCAGAACATCTTTCGAGATTGTTTTGTTGATATCAAGTTCTGGCACTTCCTTACTTGCTGATTTATACACTCTAATCAACAAATTGTGTAATCTAGCTATCGCGTAGTCCATCTATACCTCGTTATTATTATTCTAAATACTTGAACATCCATATCTCAAGAAAGGTTTAGAATCTGGAAAATTTTCAAACTTCCTATGGATAGACAAGCCTATCTGAATTCTACGATAAAAACAACTGCTTGAGAAGTGAATGAATATTGTCATCTGCTAGATTCTCCTCTTGTGAATCAATATCGAATTCGATCCTGCCCAGTTTGATCCCAATAACTCTGTTTGATATTCTAATAGCCTCTTCTACTTTCTGTTCTACAATCATCATAGTAAGCTTTAGGTCTTTGTTCAAAACTCTTAACTGATCCATTACAACGACTCTATACTCTGGAGAGAGCCCAATAGATGGTTCATCGAGCATTACTAGTTTTGGATCATTTATCAGTATCCTTGCTAGTGCTGTTATCTGCTTTTCCCCACCCGACAATTCATAACCATGCCTGTTTAATAGAGGTTTCAAAATTGGAAGTAGATCCAGGATATCGCTAACCTTATTCTTTAGCTTATTGGCGGGATGGGCAGAGATCAAGAGGTTTTCTTTAACCGTCAGATCGAGAAATATAGTATTAGATTGGGGGAAGTAATGTAGCCCATGGATTAGATTTTGTCTTGGACTGCCAATTCCCTGACCGCAATAGTTTATCTCTCCATGCTTCAGTTTAATGAGTCCAAAGATTGATTTAAGCACCGTTGATTTACCCGAACCATTAGGGCCTATGATGGCAATGCAATCTCCCTCATCAGCACTGAAACTGATATCTTTAATTACTTCTTTGGTTCCGTAACCAGCGGTAACTTGTTTCAAGTTGAGGATACTCATCACCTACCAATAAGTGACTTAAAAATCATTTGGTTCTCTTTTATCTCGCGTGGAAGCACTTCAACGATTTGCTCTCCGCGTTCCATGTATAATATTCTATTAGCTGCCAGACTTAGGGCATGGAGATTGTGCTCGACAATAATGATACCCTTGTTGATTTGGATGTGATTCTTGATAAAGGAAATCGTTTTCTCAATTAAGGAGGCAGAGAGTCCGGAAAATGGTTCATCCAGTAGAAAGACTTCAGCCTTTGAGACCATCCCACACAATAATGCCGACATTTTCACTTGCCCGTATGATAAATTCTTTAATGGCGTTTTTAAGTATCCAGTCAAATCCAGATATTCTAACAAGTGTCTAATGCCCTCAATCCTATCAGCATCTTGTCGTTTAGTATGTCTAATCAATGAGAATACCGATTCTGAAGGAAATGTGTTTAAGGAAAGAAGTAGATGATCCTTGAGTGTTAACTCACCTGCTAACCTATTTTCTTGAAAAGTTCTGAACAATCCTGTCCTGAACCTTCGATATGGAGGAGAAGAATCAATTCTCTTTCCTTCAAATAATACCTCACCAGAATCTGCTGTTATAAAGCCGCTAATAATGTTCAAAAGTGTGGTTTTCCCAGATCCATTTGGTCCTATGATACCTAACACATCATTTTTCGTACATTTAAGCGTGGTGTCTTTCAATACAGGAACACTTCCGAATGATTTTGATACTTTAGAGACTTCGAGGAGGGGATTAACTTCAGTTTGTGTCTTCATTCGAGAATCCATTAAGTAAACCACGCGGTTTGAGTCTGATAAATACAACAAGCAAGACCCCATATATGATCTGTCTCAGATTCGCAAATCCAACCTCTTGGATGTTGAATAATCTTAGGGTTTCAGGCAATAATATTATTAGTGCTGTACCGATTAGTGGACCCAAAACAGTACCAGTGCCACCGATGATCATACATGTGATCACAAGTATTGATTCATTGAAAGAAAACGCAGTTGGATCAATGTAGCTTATGTAGGCTGCATACAATATCCCAGAAAAACTCGCAATTATTGAAGATATAACAAACACACTTATCTTAGCATGATTGGTGTTCTTTCCAGTAACAACCGCCTCAACCTCGCTTTCTCTTAGTGTCATTAATATCCTTCCAAATTGCGTTTGCTTCACCCGAACCTGAAAAAGCAATAGGATTAAAACCGATAACCATACAATTATTGCGAAATTAAACTGATGATATTCACAGCTTCGAGGCAATATCCCAGGTATCCCATAAATGCCTTTTGAGCCGTTGGTTAGGCTATCCAGATTGTTTATCAGAAGCATCATGATTATCTGAAAACCAAAGGTGACCAATGGAAAAGTACTTTTACTTTGTCGGATAGATAAAAAAGCAATAATCAGACCAAGGACACCCGAGATAAGAACTACAGCAAGTAAACACACCCCAAAAGAAAACCCGTATTGGGTGGAAAGAATTGCATAGACGTAAGCCCCAACCCCTAAAAACGCCCCTTGACTAAGGGATATCTGTCCAGCTATTCCGGTTAGTAGATTCACCGAAATCGTCAGTATTGTATAGATACCA
>JAQUJJ010000332.1 GCA_028681035.1 Candidatus Cloacimonadota bacterium | reverse complement strand
AATAGCAGAGGTTGTCGCTATCTGCATTACGCTGGTTGTCCAGTACAAACGAAGGCCAAATATACAGGAAAGACGTGATCGAGTGCAGATCAAAATTAGGTTCTGAAAAAAATGGGGGAATGCCAGATAATCAAAACACTTGACAAAGGAAGCTCATTCTTTGCATTGGTTATAAAAAATTGGCGATGTCTGCTCCAGATCATAAAGCTCTGGTTCGTAAACATCTAATTAAAGGACATGCTTTGAAAAGAATCGCGCTCCTCTTACTGGGACTATTGATAGTGCCAGTCTTGGCCCTTACTGATGTACAAAAAGAAACTGCTTCTAATTTCCAGATTCAGTCCCGCAGGGCTACGGGTTTGACTCTCACTTTTCAGTTATCAGATTTCAATGTTGCACAGATTACGCAACAGAATGAGCTCTATCACAAGATTGAGCTTCCTGGAGCGCAGAGCGCGCCACTGTCCGGAATGCCGGATTTGCCCATATTCACCACTACTCTCGCCATTCCCGCGACAGGTGGAGTGTCCATTCAGATCACAGGGACAGAAGAGCAAACATGGGAAGGGTTCAATCCATATCCCATGCAGGATCATAGCATAGCAGAAAGCACACGCGGCTTCAGTAAAAGTGAAGATTTTTACAAAAGCAGGGCGCTGTATCCCGAGAATGACCTTGTTTATAGCGATCCCATGATCCTCAGGGATTTCAGGATCATCACGCTGCAAGTGAATCCCTTCATATACAATGCTGGCACCAAACAGCTTACCATTCGCCAAAACATGGAGATTGAGGTCAATTTTACAACTCAGCCTTCAGTCAATGAACTTCCAGGACCAGTGCAATATATCTCCCCAAGCTTTGACAAAATCTATAAAGCCACGATTCAAAACTATGATGACTATCGGGAGATCATGATCGCCAATACTCCGCCCCGTTACTTGATCATTCATGGTAATACCACAGATAACAATTTCCATACTGCCTTGGATAACTTTGCACTTTGGAAGCGTCAGAAAGGCGCAGATGTGGATGTATTCAGCACTGCCGCCAGCGAAGCCGGCTCTTCCACTTCCAGCATCCAGACCTTTATCAGGGGTCGCTACAACAACCCTGCAACGCGTCCTGACTATGTAATCTTAGTTGGTGACACCAGTGGTAGCTTTAGTGTTCCCGCTTATTCTTATTCCAGTGGAGCTTCAGATTATCCATATACCCACATGAATACCGGAGATATCTTGGGTGATGTATTTATCGGTCGTATATCTGTAGAAAACATTAGCCAATTGCTGGTGCTGTTTAATAAGATTTACGTCTATGAAAGGGATATCAATATCGCCACTGCAGATTGGCTGAACCGGATGCTGCTGGTAGGATCCAGCAGTGGTGGCTCCGGTATTTCCCCTAAGTACATCAGCAAATATATCAAAGAGATGGCTTTGGAAATAAATCCTGATTATACTTTCACCGAGATTTACCCCAGTGGTTTTTCAGGCAATGAGACTGCTATCAATACTGCCATTACTCAAGGTGTGGGCTTTTACAGTTTCCGGGGCTGGATCGATTATGACCCACCCGCTGAATCTGCCATTAACAATAGCTACAAACTTTTGCATGCTATAAACATCACTTGTGGCACAAACAATTTCTCCGGCACCTCGGAAATGGAGCAATTTGTCCGCTATGGCACATTGGTAGCTCCCAAAGGGGCGGTAACAGGTATCGGAATGAGTACATCCACCACGCACACCACCTTTAATAACGTCCTGCACGGCGGTATCTTTGAAGGGATTTTTGTGCATGAGATGCGCACCATGGGTGAAGCGCTTTTGCGGGGCAAACTTTATATGAACGATACCTTTGGTTTATCTTCACCAGACAATGTGGCCAAGTTTACGCACTGGTGCAACCTGATTGGAGACCCCACCATGGAAGTCTTTACCGGCATTCCGGGCAGCTTCCAGATTGAAACAGATCCCTCTATACCCATAGGGCTATCTCTATTGGATGTTGCTGTTTCTGATGCCCAAGGCAATAGCATCAAGGGCGCCTCTGTGGTTTTGTCTCAGGGCTTTGATATCCTGTCTCGCGGCTATACCGATGCTCAGGGCAATTGCATTTTGGTCTTGCCGGCAAATATGACTGCCGGAGCGGCGCAATTGACCATCAGTGCTCATGACTTTAAGCCTTTGATCCATGCCATCCCGATCGAGCATATTGCTACCTTGGTTCCCGCTGAAATCGTCATTGATGATAGCGAATACGGCAATGATAACGGTATCATCACTGCCGGGGAAACGGTGAAACTCTACTTTGGTCTGCTCAATACTGGTAGCGCAAATATGAGTCGCATCACCGGAATGCTTTATACAGAAAGCCCTTGGGTAAACATCCTTCAGCCAGCCGTAATCTATCCTGTTCTTGTACCGGGAATACCCGTAAACAACTCCAACCCTATCGTCATCGAAATAGCTCCTGATACTCCCCACGACACTCTGTTACGCCTTCATCTCACTTTGGGAGATGGATATACGCAAAGCTTTGAAGTGTCTGAATACATTCCTGTGGAATCCGCCCAAATGGGATATATCAGCCAGCAGCTTCCGGGCAATGGAAACGGCGTGCTGGACCCCGGTGAAAACTCTCAATTTACCGTGTCCGTCAAAAATAGCGGAGCCGTGGCAGCACAAAACCTCTGGGCAGAATTGATCTCTCTCAACGACCTGCTGGAAGTGTCTGTAAATCTTGCAGCTTGCGGAAACGTGAATGTAAACAGCACCGTGGCAACCGGCTCCTTCCAAGTGCTCTGTCGCCCAGAGGCCCTGCCAGGGATGGTGATGCCCATGCAGCTCAGGCTTTACAACGCACAGGGCTTCGAGCAAACAATCGATTTTAGCATCACG
>JAQUJJ010000331.1 GCA_028681035.1 Candidatus Cloacimonadota bacterium | reverse complement strand
TAAGTTTATGTCTCATCTAATAACACTCTCTTCGTCATTATGATTCTTATTTACATGAACAACGTTTATATGAGTGACAAATCCTGTCAAGCACAAAATTATGTTTTCTTTCGTTTTGCAAGCTTGGGTGTGGAAAAATATACACTTTCGGCTCTATGGTATGCCGTAATAACCTATGTAATAAGGAGCTTAGCTTTATATGAACAGATCTTGAGAAAGCATCTTTTTTCTTCGCCTTACATAGCTAAGAGCGGAAGATCGGCAAGTGCCGACTTTTTGCCCTTCATCATCATAAGCAGATTCTGGGGCTAATGGGAAAATGGCGAATTTAAGGCGGAGCTGCAATTTTGAGAAAAATGGCATAATCTCATAATTTTGCTTGACAGCTATTTCAAGCACAGATATTATGACACCATGAAGATTCGGAAGCTTGCTCCCGTTTGTAGTCATGATATGCTCATGATCCGGGAGCTACACAGAAAAGGTTCCGTTGGTGTTTTTAGTTTTTCTTCTAAGAACTGAGGAAAGGATAGTGATTGAAAAGAAAGTAATGCAGATCAATCAATGTATTCAGGCTTATGCAGATGAGCCTCCTCTGGGAAAGCGCCCACTTCGCTATATCCATTTCAATAACAATCATCAGAACATCACGATGGACCTGTGTCTGAATCCTTGGAATCAGGCCTTAGCCATCACAATAGAAATCAACAAACCTGTAATGATGAGCGAAACTCATCCTCTGTTTCTATACGTTTTAGCATCGCAATCATCGCACGATTACACGCAAGACGCGTATAAGGAGCACAGGTCAAAAGCTTCGCACCCAAGACTAAGGTGTCAAAACAATAATCAGGGGCCCTGCACCGGCATAATACAGACCACGGAACAGGGTTCCTATCTAAGTATTTTCTAACAACACATACTCTTAATTAAGAGGAGAATGATTATGAAAAAACTCATTATATTAATGCTGGTGCTGATGACTATGTCCTTTATAGGGGCATCGACTATATCCTATTATGGTGGCATCACCAGTTTTATCCGTATGCCTTGGAACTACACCCCAGAACCATATAGCCTTATGAGAATTGCCACCGTATTTGAACCTACTGGGGAATGTATTGTCAACAGTGTAAATATGTCGTTATATCAGCCGGAGCACCTTAATGGAAACGTTATGGCAACACTCCGGAGAGTGAATCCCATCACTGGAGCAATCATCGAAGGTGTCCTTGGCGCTCCATCCGCAACCGTACTCTCTGCTGACATTGTGTTTCACACTGGCCAAACCACATTCACTTTCAGCGGCACAGAGGCGCAACGCACTATTCCCGCGGGAGAGAAATTTGCTGTCGTCCTCTCCTGTCCCAACGGGACTACCGATAATACCGTCTTATGCTCACCTCTCGGTAGCACCGCATCCAACGGCCACAGCTGGATATACTGGTCGGATGACGGATGGCAACTCAGAACTAATCTCGAGTGGGCTATGGCTGCCGACGTCACCTATGCCGGTCCTGTTATCGACATTGCAGCCAAAAGCCTATATTTCACCGGAGATTTGTTCCTGCAACCCGGGGAAGTCATCGCTTACGAGGCGGATGTCAAAAGCAACAGCACTATACCCATTACTGCCGATGTAAAACTCAGTGTCTTCGATCAGGCAAGCCCTGCTACTCCCCTCTGGTCGCATACCCTTACGAACCAGAGCTTCCCTGATACCGCTGTAGTGCACGTCGTCTTCCCAGCATACACCTACCCTGCGGAGGAAGGCGAATACCAGGTCGTCCTTAGCGTTTATAATGCCCTTGACATGGAGGCCACAAACAATATGACCGATCTGGAACAGATTACCTTCCTGCCTCCGGGGAATATGGATTACTTAAACGACGCGCTTCCTGCCGGAAATGCCTTTGGCTGGAACGCAGATAATGAACCCGAAGTGGGTGTGGATTTTTGGTATTATGCCGCTCCCCTCAAGCTCAACACAGTTGGCTTCAGGATTTGGGACAATACCTGGCCTGCCCAAGTAGCTGGTCACGAATTCCTGAAATATGCCATCTACAATTGGGTGGGAGGAATGCCTAACCTGCTGTATGTGACTCCCACTGCATTGCCCTGCACCCTGGGCCAGTGGAACGACTATGACGTCCCCGTAGCGCTTACTTTCGAGGCTGGCGAAAGCTTCATGGTCACCTACAAACAGTACAACCTCTATCCAGCCTGCCCGGGTCTTGCTGTGGACGATGTCGATCCTCTCTCTGGCTGGGCCACTTCCTATTACTGGGACCCCGTTGATGGATGGATGCTGGGTTATGATGATGACTTCATGATCAGAGCTGGAGTGGAAGAGTTTATCATGGGTGTGGAAGCGCCCATCGTCTCTATCATTCTTGACCCCAACCCCACCATCACATGGGAAGAAGTAATCGGCGCCGTATCCTACAACGTGTATGGCACAAACGATCCGGAAGCTCCTACACCTTGGACTCCCATCGAAAGTGGTATCAATGATCTTGGTTACGCATACGAGGGCACAGAGCCCTTCAAGTTCTTCTATGTGACCGCCTCTGACCAAGCAGACGGTAGCAAAATGACCTTGAGCCCACGGGTGAAAACCTTTGAGCCTGCTCAATTACCTGTCAGAAGCGGTGTAAACGTGGAAAAAGCCATTAAAAACGAAATAATGATCGCTCCGGCTCTCAAGAAATAACACTGTAAAAATAGTGCGGGAACGATCTCGCGCCTAATAATCAAACCCCCGCAACACCGCGGGGGTTTTTTTGGTTTGCCCAGAATGCTTTCTGCGCCGATGGACTGAAAGAAGTCCTGACGCCTAATCAGCGGGAAGTCAACACGAGATCAAGGGCGTTGCTGGCAACGGCAAGGTCTGAAGTAAGAAGCAGTGAG
>JAQUJJ010000330.1 GCA_028681035.1 Candidatus Cloacimonadota bacterium | reverse complement strand
TATTTATCTGGAAATCTCGTTTCATCGTAACGCCCCCCACCCTGCTTTTATAACTGTTCTCGTCATGACGCAGGCCAGCTAGCCTGTGTCTTTTGTTTTGTTGCTTTCCGCTAATCCAGTCCGGTGAAAGTCCGGTCCCTCAATGTTTGTTGAGGTCGCTCACGGGAAGCTAATTCCCAACTTCAAAGGAGGTAATATCATTGTTGGTCGCAGTGCAAGAAGTCGTTCAGGATAATGTGGTTGTAATAAAATCCGGGGACTGTATAGCCATCTTATTAAAAATTATTCAATTAGAAAGGAGTAGGGCACCGTGACTGGTGTGAAATATATGGCAATTAATGTAGTATTTATGAGTCGCTGTGTTCTTATATGTAATGGAGTAGCCTTAATAAGCAAGAAGGTGTTTGGCACAATATAGCAAATGCTATAAGTGCTAAATTACTGAAATTTGGATTTACAAGGAGTGTATTAAAATATGAAGTCAGTAGTTAGGTTATTGGTGTTGTTGGTGTTAGTGTCAGTCATGGCTGGGTGCGGTAAAGTTACTCCTACACCCCCGCCCGGACCTAATGATGGGGTAAAACTTACCCTGGATAGGTCTGCAATGACTAAGGGTGTATCCGCCGCAGCCATTGACCCCCGTGATTACACGGGACAAAGATGGCTACTAATTACAGTCGCAACTAAATACAACGAAGTATATGTTGAGGCACCAATAAGGGAACTAAAGGTTGGAGAAACGCTAATCCCAGTCACAATAAATTTGCCAGCTCGTAATGACTATATCATTACAGCACTAGAATTTGTCAAACATGACTATGGCATTAAGGAAGGTATTGACTGTGAGATTATCGGCTTCGGAACTGCGCATAACATTGGTATACAGAACGGGGAAACTAAGATTGTAAATGTAGTAATCTCACCAGTACAATATGAAGTTGATTATCCTACAGTAGTGGAGAGCGCAACACCATTCAATGCTACACTCACATTCACCGCCGCAAGTAGTATTGATATAGACAATGCCATACTAACGTGTGGCAATGATCCAGATTTATTAAAGACCGTGCATGCAAGATCTATGAATTCTATTAAGTATGGGAACAAGTGGTTAACCGTAGCTAGTTTAAGTGGCAGTACCAAGTTAGTTAATGAAGACTGCGCATGCACCAACCTAAAGATAGATGTTAAGTTAAGACACATCGATAATTATGCATGGATAAATAGTTCTAACCAACTAAAGCGTTCGGGAGTTAAATTCAAGATTATCATACCAGGGTTAGCACTGCAGCATAGTGCACTACCAAGTATCACAATTAAAAAGAGTACTGGGGGTATCACGTTCTAGAGTTGTAATTAACAGAGAATTAACTTAGCGGCTGTGAGATGATGCCGCAAATTAGGAGGCATAGTAATGGATATTCTTATGAAATTGAAGTTCGAGAGCATCAACAAGTTGGACGATGAAGGCTTAGCTACACTCATGGAAGAGCTGGTTAAGGCTGCTAAGGTTAATCCAGAGAATATCTGGATTAGGATGGGCCTGGAAAACTGCTGCCCTATTTATTAGCTAAATTAGCAATAAGGACTGCGTAACATAATACAAAGGAAATAGGTGTGGTCTGATCCACATTGATCTATTTAGCAGGCATAATGCCTGTTTTTTTGTTTGTTGGCTTCAGGACCAATATTTATTCGAGGAGGCAAATATGTGGCAGTCGTAGTTCAAGAAGTAGTCCAGGACAAAACGGGAGCATTACTAGCGAAATTGAAAGAAGGTGTTACCGATCTAATCAGTAGTCAGAAGTGGAAGGAGTACCTGCAGGTGCAAGCTCGGTTTCACAAGTACAGCGCTGGCAATGTCATGCTCATCATGGCACAACGGCCCGACGCTTCACGAGTAGCAGGATATAACCATTGGAAAGAGCTTGGCCGCTATGTCAAGAAAGGAGAACGTGGTATAGCCATATTTGCTCCAGTCACATACAAAATTAAAGCAGAGGATGATGACGTGGGATTTACTAAACTCGTTGGCTTTAAGGTGGTCTACACATTTGATATCAACCAAACTGATGGCAAGGAATTGCCTGATCACCCATCCATTTTACTGGACACTATTGGTACAGAGTCATTGATGCAAACTATGCTTGCCGTGGCCAATAAGCTTGATATTACAGTACGAATTGGCGATGCACATGGTGCTAATGGCTACTACAACCGTGCTACCAATGAGATTATTGTATCAGATAGCGTTCCACTCGCTCAGAAGACTAAGACATTGATTCATGAACTGGCGCATTCATGTCTACACGCTACCTGGGTCCCAGATATCTCCCGTAGCCAGCGGGAAGTTGAGGCAGAATCTGCTGCATACATTGTAAGCCAATACTATGGGCTAGATAGTGCCGATTATAGCTTCGGCTATGTTGCCACCTGGAGTAAAGCCGATCCAGAGTCTGTTGTACGTTATGGTGAACGAATTCGTAAGGCCGCTACAAAGATCATCGACCTAGCTGAACACATTCAGAAGTAGTAATCCAGTTAAGCACCACCCATGCAAGTTCTACGAGGCGAGCATTGACTCGCTATTTTTATTTTGTTGGGAGGCAAATCCACATGCAGTGTGCATTCGAGAAATTGGAAGTACGGGAACTGTTCACTCTGGCCTTGCGGGAAAAAGAACCTGCTGCTATGGATGACTTATTAAAGCATTACCCCTCTATGTATGAGTTGGCTGATATTACAGTAGAGGAAATTCAGAATGTAACCGGTTTGAACGCTGCCAAAGCTCGTCAACTCCGTGCCATCCTGGAATTAGCCCGTCGATACGCCCTACCCCCATCCAAACCCAATTCAATCAAGTGTCCTGCCGACATTGCCGCTATGCTCATGCCCGACATGGCATACCTGGAC